>NZ_CALPCU010000016.1:0-50153 GCF_943193085.1 Vermiculatibacterium agrestimuris
GTCCGGCGCACTCAAAACCGGTGAAGTATTTCCCCAGGCCGGTTCCGGCGAAAAAGGACTGGATGTACCCGTATCTCTTTTTCAATGATAAGCCGCTTATTTCAGTTCCTCCAGCCTCCCCCCCTGGATGGCGTCCAGGTTGGCGCGGATGCGCTCTGTGGGCCAGTCCCACCACCTCAGCTCCAAAAGGCGGTGGACTGTCTCCTCGTCGAAGCGCTTACGGATGGGCTTGGCCGGCACGCCGCCTACGATGGTATAGGGCGGCACGTCCCGGGTCACCACTGACCGGGCGGCAACGACCGCCCCGTCTCCGATGGTGACCCCCGCCAGGATCACCGCCTCATAGCCGATCCAGACGTCATTGCCCACCACGATATCGCCCTTGTTGTCCCATGCCTCCGGGATCCGCTCCACGTTCAGCTCCCAGTCCTCGAAAAAGATGGGAAAGGGATAGGTGGACAGCGATCGAAGGCTGTGGTTGGCGCTGTTGAAGATGAATTTGGCGCCGCAGGCGATGGAGCAGAACTTGCCGATACGCAGCCGCTCGTGGTTGATGGGATAGTGGTAGAGCACGTTGTTGCGCTGAAAATCTCTGGGGTCGTTGACAAAGTCATCGTAGACGCTGTACTCCCCCACTGAGATGGACGGATCGGTCACCACATTTTGCAGATAGACGGTGCTGTGCCCCTGGGAGCGGGGATAGATCTTCCATTCCGGGATCATCAAAAAACCTCCAAATCATGTATTTTTTCCACGGATGATCCCGGCCCGGACAATACAGCGCTTCACGCATACCACCTCCGTCGGGCGCTGAGCCCAAGCTGGCACTATCATACCATATCCACGCCGCCCTTTCAACCGGCTGCGGAAGGGCCGAAAAAGGGGGAGCGGCTCTGCAGCCGCTCCCCCCTCCGGTCAAAAGCCCATGTCGTCGCTGAGGTTCTCCATGACCTGACCCACCGTCTTCATCGCCTTGCCGGCGGCCTTTTTCATGTTGGTCTTCTTTTTCGGAGCCATGGCCGCTCCCAGGGCGGTGCCTGCGATCATACCCAGGCCCATGCCCTTGACAAAATTGTGCTGCTTCACTTTCTCCCACCTCTTTTCTCTTTTTTTCGGAAGCCGTTTCACTCCCAACATTATTATTGCCCCAAAAGGGGAAAAAAACGTTGCGAAAACTTCCAATCTCCTTTATAATAAAATGCGCGAAAGCCAAAGAGGCGAGGCACAGAGCCTCCGCCTCTTTTTTACGGAACCAGAAAGGAGCAGGCCGCTTGAAATACCTCATCAGAAAAGGGCGCCTTGTGGATCCGGCGGGCGGCATCGGCGGCATCATGGACATCCTGGTGGAGGACGGCAGGATCGCCGTCATCGGCAGCGATCTCAATGCGCCCTCCGCCCAGGTCATCGACGCGTCCGGCCTCACCGTCTGCGCGGGACTGGTGGATATGCACGTCCACCTGTGCCAGCCCGGCTTTGAATATAAAGAGACCATCGCCACCGGCGCTCAGGCCGCGGCGGCGGGCGGCTTCACCGCCATCGCCTGTATGCCCAACACCAAGCCTGTCATTGACTGTCCCGAAGGGGTGGCTTTTATCCGGACGCAGGGCGCACAGGCGGGCGGAACCCAGGTCTTCCCTATCGCCGCCCTGTCCAAAGGAGAGCTGGGCCAGGAGGTCAACGACTACGAGGCCCTGAAAAAGGCCGGCGCCGTGGCCCTCTCCGACGACGGCAGGAGCGTGCAGAACGCGAACCTCCTCCGGGACGCCATGATCCTGGCCCACCGGCAGGGTCTGGCCATCCTCTCCCACTGCGAGGACGGGGATATGGTGCAGAATTTCGCCGTCAACGAAGGCCGGGTCTCCCGGCAGCTGCGCATCCCCGGCCGGCCCGCCATCGCCGAGGAGCTGCAGGTCATGCGGGACGCCATGCTGGCGGAGGAGACCGGCGCGGCGGTACACATCTGCCACATTTCCACCGCCAAATCGGTAGCCATTGTCCGCCGGTATAAGAAAAAGGGGGTTCGCATCACCTGCGAGACCTGTCCCCAGTACTTCACCTTTACCGAAGAAGAGGTGCTGAACCAGGGCCCTCTGGCCCGGGTCGATCCTCCCCTGCGCACCAGTGCCGATGTGGAGGGTGTCATCGAGGGGCTGAAGGACGGCACCATCGACGTCATCGCCTCCGATCACGCCCCCCACGCCGCCGAGGAAAAGGCCCGGCCCCTCACCATGGCGCCCAGCGGCATGATCGGCCTGGAGACCTCCCTGGCCGCCTCTCTCACCGCCCTTTACCACACCGGAGAGATGAGCCTTTCCGATATCCTGCGGAAGATGACCGTCAACCCGGCGGGCATCCTCCGTCTGCCGGGCAAGGGCCGGCTGGCCGTGGGCTCTGACGCCGATCTGGTGCTCTTTGACCCCAACGAGGCGTGGGTGGTAGATCCGGAACAGTTCCGCTCCAAGGCCCGAAACACCCCCTTCGCCGGAAAGACCCTGAAGGGCCGGGTCAAGTACACCATTTTGGGCGGAGAGATCATCTATCAGGAAAACTAAACGCCGCCCCGGCAGCCGCGGGGACGGTACGGAGAAAGGAAGCGGTCATCATGTCCTTTGACCATCTGCAGCAGCTTATCAAGGCCAGAAAGAATCCCACTGTGGCGGGACTGGATCCCAAGCCTGAATATGTCCCCCCCCACCTTTTGAAGGCCAGCTTGAACAAGTACGGCGAGACCCTGGAGGGCGCCGCCGACGCCATCTACCAGTTCAACATGGGACTTATGGACGCCCTTTGCGATGTGGTGCCCGCCGTAAAGCTCCAGTCCGCCTTCTATGAGCGGCTGGGCTGGCAGGGTATGCTGGTGCTGGAAAAGACCATCCGCTACGCCCAGGACAAGGGCTTTTTCGTCATTGCGGACGCCAAGCGGGGGGACATGGGCTCCGCCGCCCAGGCTTACAGCGAGGCCTGGCTGGGCAAGACCCGGGTGGGCCGGACGGAACTCGCCGCCTTCAACGCCGACTGTCTGACCATCAACGGTTATCTGGGCTCCGACGGCATCTCCCCCTTCCTGGAGACCTGCCGCCGGGAGGACAAGTGCTTTTTCACCCTGGTGAAGACCTCCAACCCCAGTTCCGGAGAGCTGCAGGATATGGTGGCCGGCGACCGGGTGGTCTACCAGGTCATGGGCGATCTCATCGCCCGGCTGGGACAGGACGACGTGGGTAAATTCGGCTACAGCCGGGCCGGAGCCGTGGTGGGCGCCGCCTACCCCTCCGACCTGCGCTCTCTGCGCAAACGGCTGGAGCACACCTTCTTCCTGGTGCCCGGCTATGGCGCCCAGGGGAGTACGGCCGAGGATGTGCGCTTCGCCTTTGACAAGTATGGCCGCGGAGCCATTGTCAGCGCCTCCCGCTCCATCATGTGCGCCTGGCAGAAGACCGGCCATGACGGCCAGGACTACCAGGACGCCGCCCGCGCCGCCGCCGAGGCCATGCGGGACGACATCAAACAGTTCGTCACTATTCTCTGAGGGCGCGCCGCCCCATCATATCCCGATCAGAAGGACTGAGGACATCCATGACCCGAATCTATCTTATCCGCCACGCCGAGGCCGAGGGCAACCTCTACCGCCGGGCCCAGGGCTGGTATGACGGCCGCATCACAGAGACCGGAAAACGCCAGATCGCCGCTCTGGAGGTGCGCTTCCAGGACATCCCCGTGGACGCGGCCTACGCCAGCGACCTGCGCCGCACCCAGGCCACTGCCCAGGCGGTAGTCCGCCCCAAGGGGCTCACCCTGCACATTGACCCTGACCTGAAGGAGATCGGCATGGGGATCTACGAGGATTACACCTTCGGCGAGCTCCATTACCACTACCCCGCCGGGAACAAGCTGTTCTACCTCTGCTCGCCCGACTGGGCTCCCGAGGGGGGCGAGACCTTCCGCCAGGTGCAGGAACGGATGACCCGCGCCTTTTTTCGGGCCGCTCAGTCCCACCCCGGCCAGACTGTGGCCCTCTTCTCCCACGGCACCGCCATCAAGTGCCTCCTCTCCGCCCTGCGGGGCAAGCACCCCTCCGAGACCCCTGAGCTGGGCCATCCGGAAAACACCGCCGTATCCTGCGTAGAGGTGGAGGGCGACCGGTTCCGGATCCTCTTTGAAAACGACGCCTCCCACCTGCCCCCGGAGATCGCCACCATGGCCCGGCAGAAGCTCCGGGCCCAACAGGGCCCGCTCCTCCAGGTCTGGTTCCGTCCCCTGGACATAAAAAAGGAGGCCCCGTTTTACGCTGACGCCCGAAAGGACGCCTGGATGACCGTTCACGGCTCCCTAGCCGGTTACGATGGCGCCGGTTTCCTCGCTGAGGCAAAAGAGCATTACCGCCTGGATCCCAGGGCCCTCCAGGCGGTGATGCTGGAAGGAGAGCCCATCGGCGTTCTCCAGCTGGCCACCATGCGTTACGCCGGAGAGCGGGTGGGCTATATCCCCTTCCTCTACCTCAAGCCCCAATGGCAGCGGCAGGGCATCGGTGTGCAGCTCATCGGACAGGCGGTGTCCATGTACCGCGCCATGGGCCGGCGGTGCCTGCGGCTGCGCTGCGCCCCGGACAACGCTCCGGCCCAGCGTTTCTACCGGCGTTACGGCTTCTACTGCATCGGCGAGGCCCCCGGTTCCCGGGCGCCCGTCGACCTTCTGGAGAAAAAGATTTGACGCCCGCAGGATTCCCAAAAACCCGCTCTTCTCTCCCACTTTTTTCATCAAAACGTCAATTTTGGTTTCTATTCTCCTTTTTTTATTTACGAATCCTCTCTCCTTGTATATAATGTAAATGGTTTCCCATAGCATCGGCCCGAATGACGTCTTGTCAAAAAAATGGAGGCTACGCTTTTGGATGCATCAAATTTGATATCCATGCTGGGCGCTATCGCCCTTTTCCTCTTCGGCATGTCCACCATGACCGATGGTCTTGCCCAGCTGTCCAGCGGCCGTCTGGAGCACATCCTGGAAAAGCTGACGGACAATGTCTTCAAGGGCATCCTGGTGGGCGCCCTGGTCACCGCCATCATTCACTCCTCGGCCACCACCACCGTCATGTGCGTGGGCTTTGTCAATGCGGGGATCATGAAGCTGGAGCAGACCGTGGGCATCATCATGGGCGCCAATATCGGCACCACCGTCACCGCCCAGATCCTCCGGCTGTCCAGCATTTCCGGGGACGGAAATCCTATCCTCACCCTGCTTCAGCCCTCCGTTCTTGGCCCGCTCATGGCCGTTGCGGGCATCATCTTCTACATGTTCATCCGCAGCGGAAACAAGAAAAACATCGGCCAGATCCTCATCGGCATGGGCATGCTCTTCATCGGCATGGACACCATGACCAAGGCCGTGGCTCCCCTGCAGAACGAGCCCTGGCTCCAGGATCTGTTCACCGCCTTCTCCAACCCTCTGCTCGGCATGGCGGTGGGTGCGGCTATCACCGCTCTGCTCCAGAGCTCCACCGCCTTCACCGGCATCCTCCAGGCCCTCTCCACCACGGGGCTTATCCGGTTCAATACCGCCATTCCCCTTATTATGGGCCAGAATATCGGCACCACCCTCACCGCCCTGCTCTCCAGCGCGGGGGCCAGCAAGAACGCCAAGCGCACCGCCCTGATCCACTTCTTCTTCAACGTCATCGGCTCGTTGTTTTTCCTTATCGTGCTCTACGCCGGCAATGCCATCGTCGGCTTCCCCTTCTGGGAGAGCGTGATGGATATGGGCAGTGTGGCCAACTTCCACCTGGTCTTCAACCTGACCTGTACCGCCCTCTTCCTGCCCTTCCACCGGGTTCTGGTACGCCTGGTGGAGCGGCTGGTGCCCGGCGAGACCTCCCTGCAGGACGTCTCCGTGTTGGACGAGCGCTTCCTCTCCTCTCCCTCCCTGGCCCTGGATCGGGCCCACGACGGGGTGATCCAAATGGGGGAATACGCCCTGTCCAACTACCGGCTGGCGGTAGAGCTGCTGGATAAATACGATGCCAAAAAGCTGGAGCGGCTGAGTGAGACCGAGATCGCCCTGGACAAGATGGAAAACGCGCTGGACGACTACCTGATGAAGCTCACCGACCGGGCTCTCACCCCCCAGGAGAGCGCCCAGATCTCCGAGCTGCTCCACACCCTGAGCGACTTTGAGCGGATCGGCGACTACGCCGTCAACGTCTCCGAGTGCGCCAGCGCGCTGCATAACAAGGGTCTCATCTTCTCCCCCATCGCCAAGGAGGAGCTCGCCGCCCTCACCGCCGCCGTGGACGAGGCCATTGAGAAGGCCCTGGCCTGTTACCGGAAACGCTCCTACACCCTGTCCCTCCAGGTGGAACCCATCGAGGAGGTGGTGGATCTGATGCGGGACGACCTTCGGGCCCGGCATGTGGAGCGGCTCAAGACCGGCTCCTGCACCGTTGAGCTGGGCACCCAGTTTTTGGAGCTTCTCATCAACCTGGAGCGTATCTCCGACCACTGCTCCAACGTGGCACTGGTCATCCTCCGGCAGACGGCGCCCAAGGGCGACCTGGTGCGGGTGGACTCCCATGCCTATACCCACCAGCTCCACCACGGCCATGACCCTGAATTTGAGCAGATGTTCGCCGACAGCAAGGCAAAGTATTACGATCCCCTCATGTCCATTGAGCCCTCCTTCGGGGAGGAATGAGATACATAAAAAAGCCCCGGACGCTGTGCGTCCGGGGCTTTTTTCGTTTGCTCCCATCCGGTCTTTACTGACCGCTCTCCTCCGTCGGCAGGGGCTGGGGCGCCTGGGGGCCGTTGAGCGCCTCCATCTTCTCCCGCAGAACTTGCAGGGCCGCGTCATGGCAGGAGAACTCCTCGGAGATCTTCCCGATCTCCCCCTCAGAATGGCGCAGTTCCTCCACCGCCCGGCCCAGAGTGGCGTCCACATCCCCCCGGAGCCGGTCATAGGCGGCTTGGAACTTCCGCAGCCAGTCCTCCATCTCCTCGGCGATCTTCCGGGACTTCCGGTGGGCCTCCCCCTCAATGGCCAGGGCCCGGCTGTGGGCCTCCAGCTCAATGGCGGACGCCCGCTCCTTGATAGTCTCATAGGCGGTGGCGGCGGGCTCCAGCTTTCCCACCTTCTCCCGGAGCTGAACGGCCTCGGTACTGAGGGTGTCCCGCTGGGCGGCGGCCTGATTCAGCTCCGCCTCCCGCTGGGCCAGATCGGCAGCCAGACGCTGGTTCTCCTCAGTGAGGGCGCGGACACGCTGATCCAGGTCGGCGGCACGCTCCTCCAACTCTGACCGGGCCACCTTCTCCTCGGCCAGCTCGCCCTGCAGCGTGGTCAGCTTCTCCGCATGCTCCCGGGAGCTGACCTCCAGATAGGCCAGCACATCCTGCTTGTTAAATCCGCCAAAGGCGGCGGTGCGGAACTGGAATTTCATATCATTCACAGCGGCATCCCCCATGTTTCTACAGATTCAGTCATATTATCATAGCATACTTTCCCGGAATTGACAACCTCGGAAAATCAGAATGAAAAATTTGGGAACCTTTTTTCAAAAATTGCGTCAAAAGGACAAAGACTTCTTCGAAAGGAGCCACCTCCATGAAAAAACGGTTTTTCCCTCTGCTCCTCTCTTTTTCCCTCCTTTCCGGCTGCGCCGCCGGGGCGGTGAGTCCCGTCCCCACCCCCTCCGGCTCGGTGTCGCCGGTAGAGCTTATCCAAAACGACCCGCAGCCCATAGGAGCGGCCGTCTGCCTCAGCGAAGGGCTGGGAGAGACTTACTCCGCCTTCGCCCTGGAGCTTCTGCGCCAGAGCCGTACAGAGGGGGAAAATGCCCTGCTCTCCCCTTTATCCGTCCTTTTGGCTCTGGGCATGACCGCCAACGGGGCCGATGGGGATACCTTGGCGCAGTTTGCGACCGCCCTGGGCATGGGCCGGGACGCCCTCAACAGCCTGTGCGCCCGGTTTCTGGCGGATTACAGCGGCCTGGGCGGCTCCACCGAGAGCACCCTGCTCAACAGTCTCTGGGCCGACCCGGATCTGACCCTCAACGACCCCTTCGTCCTGCGGTGCCAGGACACCTACAAGGCCCAGCTCTTCAAGGCTGACCTCCAGTCCCCCGCCACCGTCCAGGCCCTTAACGACTGGGTCAGCGACGCCACCCGGGGACTCATCCCCTCTATCGTGGATGAGTTTGACGACCGGGCCGTACTGGCTCTGGTCAATGCCATCTACCTGAAAAACAAGTTTGAGACCCCCTTCCCTGAGCCTCACTCCGAATGGACGATAGACTTCCACAACGCCGACGGCTCCCTCTCCCAGCCCAGGGGCATGAGCGCCGAGCGCACTATGACCTACCTCTCCCGGGAGGACGCCCAGGGCGTGGTACTGCCCTATGACGACGGGCGGTTGGGCCTTCTGCTCCTGCTCCCCGACGAGGGGATGGGCCTCACCGACTGCCTCTCCGCCTGGGACGGCGCCACCCTCTCCGGCCTGCTGGCCGGACGGGAGGAGCGGCAGGTGGATCTGGTCATGCCCAAGTTCAAGGCGGAGTGGAGCGGCTCTTTGGCCGAGCCCCTCGCGGCCATGGGCCTTACCGACGCCTTTGATCCCAACCTGGCCGACTTTACCTCTATGGGTGCCTGCTCCGACGGCCCTCTCTATATGGGCGACGTGATCCACAAAACTGCCTTCGAGGTCAACGAGAAGGGCACCGAGGCCGCCGCTGTCACAGCGGTCATCATGGAGGCTGGGAGCGCCATGCCGCCCCAGGACATGATCGTCCTGCGCTATGACCGGCCCTTTGTCTACGGCATCGTGGATCTGGAGCTGGGCGTTCCCCTCTTCCTGGGCACCATGGAGCACATGGACTGAAGCATATACCGCCGCAAGGACGCTCCGGCCGGAGCGTCCTTGCTTTTTTCTGCCGTTTATGGTACACTTCCCCACAAAGTGATACAAAAGGAAGTGTCCCTATGCAATCCCCCTCCGTCCGGCGCAAGGCCCTTGCCGCCGCCTTTCCCCAGACCATCCCCATTCTCACCGGCTTTGCCTTTCTGGGCTTTACCTACGGCATTTATATGAACGTCTCCGGTTTCCCCTTCTGGTATCCCATGTTCATGGCCCTCATCATCTTCGGCGGGTCGCTGGAGTTTGTGGCGGTGGAGATGCTCCTCTCCCCCTTCGCCCCGGCGGCCTGCTTTCTCATGGCTCTGATGATTCAGGCCCGGCACCTCTTTTACGGCATCGCCATACTGGATAAGTACAAGGGCCTGGGCTGGAAGAGGTTCTACCTCATCTTCTCCCTGTGCGACGAGACCTTTTCCATCAACTGCTCCGCCGTGGTGCCGAAGGATGTGGACAAGGGCTGGTTCTACTTCTTCGTCTCCCTGCTGGATCAGAGCTATTGGGTCGCCGCCGCCGCCCTGGGCGGGCTGGCCGGCTCCCTGCTCCCCTTCAATACGGAGGGGCTGGACTTTGTGATGACCGCCATGTTCGTGGTCATCCTGCTGGAGCAGCTTTTGAAGGAGGAGAAGCACTACACCGCCCTCATCGGCGGCGGGGCCTCCCTGCTGTGCCTGCTCCTCTTCGGCCCGGACTCTTTTCTCATCCCCACCATGGTGTGTATTCTGGGCCTTCTCACCCTGCTGCGAAAGCCCATCGAGCCAAACCTGGAAGGAGGTGAGGCGGCATGACCCTCCTGCAGCAGGCCATTACCATCGCCGTCTGCGCCCTGGCCACCATGCTCACCCGGTTCCTCCCCTTTCTCCTCTTCTCCGAAAGGCGGCCCACCCCTAAGTATGTGACCTATCTGGGCAGGGCCCTCCCCGCCGCCATCTTCGCCATGCTGGTGGTCTACTGCCTGCGGAATGTCGGCGTTTTTACCGGCTCCCACGGCCTGCCCGAGGCCATGGCCATCGCCGTCACCGCGGCCCTTCACCTGTGGAAGCGGCAAATGCTGCTGTCCATTGCCGGCGGCACGGTATGCTATATGCTGCTGATACAGCTGGTGTTTTAAGCCTCTACGGAGTAAAAAACGAGCCCCGGAGCTTTCCGCTCCGGGGCTCGTTCTCATTCTTCCCTTACGACTGGTAGATGACCTTCATGCCCTTATAGGTCATATAGCAGTCCAGCTTGCCGGTGACCTCGAAGGGGGCGTGCATGGACAGTACCGGCACGCCCGCGTCCAGGGTGTCGATGTCCCGCTCCGCCATATAGCAGGCCACGGTGCCGCCGCCGCCGGCGTCCACCTTGCCCAGCTCGGCCATCTGCCAGATGACCCCGGCGGCATCCAGCGCCCGGCGGACAAAGCCCACCACCTCGGCGGAGGCGTCGCTGGCCCCTGACTTGCCCCGGGCGCCGGTGTACTTGCAGAAGCCCATGCCGTAATTGACCTGGGCGCTGTTGCGCTTTTCATAGACCTCGGCAAAGTTGGGGTCATAGGCCGCGGTCACGTCGGCGGACAGGCAGAAGGAGTGCTCATAGCAGGTCTTCAGCGCCACCCGCTGGGCATCGCACAGATCGCTCATGAAGGTATCAAAAGCGGCGGACTTCATGCCGGTGACGCCCTCGGAGCCGATCTCCTCCTTGTCCGCCAGCATACACACCGCCGTGTGAACGGGGCGCTTTGTGTCCAGCAGGGCGGCAAAGGCGGCGTAGGCACACACCCGGTCGTCCTGGCCGTAGGCCCCGATGAGGGAGCGGTCAAACCCGATGTCGCAGGCGCGGAAGGCGGGCACCGCCTCCAGCTCAGCGGAGATAAAGTCGGTCTCCACCAGCCCGTATTTCTGGTTAAGGATGTCCAGGATCGCCAGCTTCACCCGGTCGGCCCCCTCGTCGTCCTTGAAGGGGCGGGAGCCCACCAGAATGTTCAGGGTCTCGCCGGGAATGGCCTCCCCCAGGGGCTTTTTGGACTGCTCTCCCCCAAGGTGGGGCAGCAGGTCGTCCACCGTGAAGAGGGGGTCGCCCTCCGCCGCGCCGATGGCCACCTTCACGCTGGAACCGTCCTTGCGCACAATGACGCCGTGGAGCTCCAGGGGGATGGTGACCCACTGGTACTTGCGGATACCGCCGTAGTAGTGGGTCTTGAGAAAGGCCAGCTCACTGTCCTCATAGAGGGGCTGGGGCTTCAAGTCCAGGCGGGGGGAGTCGATATGGGCCGCGCCGATGGAAACTCCATCGGCCAGGCTCTTCTCCCCAATCACCGCCAGCATCACCGCCTTGCCCCGGTTGACCCGGTAGAGCTTGTCGCCGGGGATCACCGCCATGCCCCGGGTAAAGGGCACAAAGCCGTGGGCTTCGGCCTGGCGGACGATCTCATCCACCGCCTCACGCTCAGTCATGGCGGCGTCCAGGAATTTCTTATAGTCCTCACAGTAGGACTTCATGGCCGCCTCGTCCTCGGCAGTGAGCAGGTCGTAGCCGTTCTTGCGCTGATCCAGCAGGAGCTCGCGCCGAAGCTGGCCGGCCGTCTTTTCCTTTTCTTCCATGGGAAATACCTCCTTTTGGTACATTCTATACAAGATAGCACATAATTGTGAACTTTTCTATCAAACTCCGGCCCTTTTTACTCTAGCAGCGCCCGAAAGAGGAGCAGCGCCCGCTCCTCGAAGTCCTCCGGCCTGTCCCCCTCCCGGTTTTCCAGGGTATGATCGCTGTGGCTGCGGAAGAACGTATCCGGCTTCTGGGCCAGCGCCCGGCGGCGGGCGTAGTCTTCGTCGATGCCGTCCCGGGCCATGATGCGGCGCACCCGCACTTCAAGAGGCGCCAGCACGGCCACCACCACGTCGCACCACTGTCCCAGGCCGCTTTCTATGAGGGCGATGGCGTCGATGGCCAGGGCGGCGCGGCCCTCCCCCTCCGCCTTCCTTTTCAGCCCGGCGATCTCCGAGAGGATCGCGGGGTGCGTCAGGGCGTTGAGCTCCTCCAAACGGTGGGGGTAGACCGCCTGGGAGAGCCGTCTGCGGTCTATCTTGCCCATTTTGTCCAGAATTTCTTCCCCAAACGCCCCTGTCAGCGCCTTTTTCAGGCTCTCGCTCTCCTCCAGGAGCCGGTGATAGACCGCGTCGGCATCCACCACCTCCGCCCCCAACGACCGCAGGGCGTTGAGGGCAGTGGTCTTTCCCGCACCGGTGGGGCCGGTGATCCCGATGGTCTTCATCAGGTGTTCTCCGCCGTCTCCGTCTCTATGGCGTCCTCGGTCTGGGCCATGGCCTGGAGAGTCTTATCCAGCAGCGCATCCAGCTCCCAGCCCAGGTTTTCCGCCCCCTGGGCGATACACTCCCGGGAGCAGCCGGCGGCAAACTTCTTGTCCTTGTACTTCTTCTTCAGGCTCTTCAGCTCCATGTCCTTGGTGGACTTGCTGGGCCGCATGAGGGCGGCGGCGCCAATAAGCCCGGTGAGCTCGTCGCAGGCGAAGAGAACCTTCTCCATCTCCAGCTCGGGCTTTGCGTCGGTGCCCGTCATACCCCAGCCGTGGGAGCAGACGGCGTGGATGAACTCGTCGGTGAAGCCCGCCTCAGCCAAAAGTTCGGGAGCTTTGACGCAGTGCTCCTCGGGCCATTTCTCAAAGTCCACGTCATGCATCAGGCCCACCAGAGACCAGAACTCCTTATCCTCCCCGTATCCCAGCGTGTCGGCAAACCAGCCCATCACATGGGAGACGGTGATGCCGTGGCGAATGTGGAAGGGCTCAGAATTATACTTCTTCAAGGTCTCCAGCGCTGTTTCCCGGCTCACACCTGCAGTTAATATACTCATTTGTGCTCTCTCCTTTTTCTGTTCTCGGTTCCTGCTGTGCCGGCTGTTCTGCCAAAGTAAAGGCAGCCGCTCTATGAAAGTTCGATGATATGGAAGCCCGCGGCCTTATTCAGGCGGTTGGTCACCGCCAGGCCCAGGCCCGTGTCCGTGGGAGACTGGGCCCAGATGTCGGTGACGTCCAAGTGGTCAAAGGCCCGGAGGGCCTCAAAGATACGCCTTGCCTGCTGGGCCTGGTCGGCGGCGGGGCCGATGGCCTCCACCGGGTGGCCGCGAAAATAGCCCTTGAACTCATCAAAGCAGATGACGCCGCTTTTTTCACCCATGCGGGCCACGATGTACCCCGCCGTCATGTCCGGATCGCCCTTCACCACGGTGACGGGGGCCTTGGGTGCGTAGTGGCGGTACTTCATGCCGGGGGCCTTGGGCTGCTCGCCGGGCGCCATGAGCCGGCGGATGGCCTCGTCCACCGCCACGTCTCCCAACACCTCCTCCAGCGCCTCCAACGTCACTCCGCCGGGGCGGAGCAGCCGCGGCGGGGTGACGGTCAGGTCGAGGATGGTGGACTCCACCCCCACCCGGCAGGGGCCGTCGTCCAAAATGGCGTCGATCTTGCCGTCCATATCCTCCAGCATGGCCGCCGCCGTGGTGGGGCTGGGCCGTCCCGAGGCGTTGCCTGAGGGGGCGGCGATGGGCACATCGGCGGCGGCGATGACCTGCCTTGTCACGGCGCAGTCGGGGCAGCGCATGCCCACGGTGTCAAGGCCCGCCGTCACCGTATCGGGGACAATGCGCTTCCGGGGCAGGATCATGGTGAGAGGCCCGGGCCAGAAACGGCAGGCCAGCTCATAGGCCACCGCCGGAATGTCCGCGCAGTACCGCTCCAGCCAGCCTGCGTCGGAGACATGGAGGATAAGGGGATTATCCTGGGGGCGGCCCTTGGCGTCGAAGATGGCGTGGACGGCCTTTTCGTCCAGGCCGTTGGCCCCCAGGCCGTAAACCGTCTCGGTGGGGATGCCGAGAAGACCGCCGGCGGAGATGACCCCGGCGGCGGCGGCAACGTCCCGGCTTGTCAGGCGTTTGGTATCCATCACTCGAAAATGCCGATGACGGCCCCGGCGATCTCCATGGTGGTCTCCTTGACAAAGCCCGCCTGCTGAAGATAGTTCTTCACCGCCAGAATGGCATACTTGGGGTTGATCTTCTCATCCTCCAGCTCCATCTCAACAAAGCCCCCCACTCCGCTCTGGCCGGAGGCCAGGAGCCAGCCGTCCTCCTCCAGCACGTCGTCCAGGTCGGCCCTCATCTGGAGCAGATCCTTGTCTTTGGGAAGGGCAGGAAAGTCGATTCGAAGTACCATATCACTGTGTCTCCTTTTCTAATCTGGCCGCCTGGTGGTTGGTCACCAGCGCATCGATGATCTCATCCAGGTCTCCGTTCATCACCGCGTCCAATTGATAGAGGGTCAGCCCCACCCGGTGATCGGTGAGACGGCCCTGGGGGAAATTATAGGTGCGGATGCGCTCGTTACGCATGCCGGAACCCACCTGGCTTCTTCGCTGGGCGGAATGCTCTCCCTCCACCCGCTGCCGCTCCTCCTCATAGAGCCGGGAGGCCAGAAGGCGCATGGCCTTCTCCCGGTTTTGAAACTGGCTGCGCTCCTGCTGACACTCCACCACCATGCCCGTGGGCCTGTGGATGAGCCGAACGGCAGAGGAGGTCTTGTTGATGTGCTGGCCTCCCGCTCCTGAGGAGCGGAACACCTGCATCTCCACGTCGGCGGGGTCGATCTTCACGTCCACCTCTTCCATCTCGGGCAGCACCGCCACGGTGACGGTGGAGGTGTGCACCCGCCCGCCGGACTCCGTCTCCGGCACCCGCTGCACCCGGTGGACGCCGCTTTCAAACTTCAGGCGGCTGTATGCGTTTTCGCCATTGATGGTGAAGCATATCTCCTTGAGGCCCCCCAGCTCGGTCTCGCTGGCGGAGTCCACCTCCACGCTCCAATGGCGGGCCTCGGCGTACATGGTATACATACGAAACAGGGAGTGGGCGAACAGGGCGGCCTCCTCTCCCCCCACCCCGGCCCGGATCTCCACGATGACGTTCTTACCGTCGTCGGGATCCTTGGGAAGGAGCAGGAGTTTCAGCCGCTCCTCCAGGGTGGGCAGAAGGGCCTTGGCGGCGGCGAATTCCTCCCGGGCCATATCTCCCAGCTCCGGGTCGGAAAAAAGGGTCTGGGCCTCCTCCAGGTCTTTTTGGGCCTGGAGCCAGGCCCGGTAGGTCTCCATGAGGGGCGCAAGCTCCCGCTGTTCTTTGTTGAGCTTGGCGGCCAGGGCCGGATCGCTGTAAGTCTCGGCGGAGGAAAGGCGCTCCTCCACCTCCTGGTAGCGTTGCTCGATGCGCCTCAGTTTATCCAGCACAAGCGAAGTGCCTCCCTTCTTTCAACGGTCAAAGACAAAGGATTTTACCAGGGCCAGCGGCTCCCGGAAGAACATCTGAACCGCCGAGGGGGTGTGGCTCACCGGGGCGGCCAGGGTGGAGGTCTTCTCCAAATGTCCTCCGGCCCTCGCCCACAGCATCCGGATCCGGGCCAGGTGGAAGCCGCTGGACACCAGCAGCACCTCGCCGCCGGGCTCCAGTCCTTTCGTCTCCCCCGTGGCGATGCTGACCGTCGTCCCCACCTCGCCCATGAGGTCCAGGGTGTAGTTCACATTCTGCCAGGTGTTCCGGGACTGAGGCTCCATATAAATGTTCTCTCCGTCCACTCCGTGAGCGGTGAGGTAGTCGTACATACACTGGGCCTCCGACATATGCTCGTCGTCCCCCTTGCCTCCGGCGACCACAATGTTCATATCCGGGTGGTCTTCCAGATAGCTCAAGGCCGTATCCAGCCGATCCTGGAGCAGGATAGAGGGGCCCCAGGGCTTCACCTGACAGCCGAAGATGACCATGGTTTGGGGGTTCCCAATGATATCTGTCCGGCTGTGGACGCCGATGTAGACCTCCAGGGCCGCAAAGCACAAAAGCCCCAGGGCAATGAGCGCCGCCAGGCACTTGACCCACAGCCGTTTTTTCCGGCCGGCGTAGGGCTTATATCCCTTCTGTCTCATTCTCCCTTCGCCTCCTCCAGTTCGGCCGCCAGGGTCTCCCACACGGTGTACAGGTGGGCGATCTCCTCCTCCAGCTCTTTTTGTTCCTCCAAGACCTTCTGAAGCTCCAGGTAGTTGGAGGCCACCTCTTCCGCCCGCTGAGTCAGCTCAAACTGCTTCTCCTCCGCCTTGGCCACCGCCCGCTCGGCGGCGTTGACCCGCTTCTCCAGTTCCTTTGTGCCGCCGGGGCGCTTGGGCTTGTCTTTCTTCGGCTCCTCGGCGGGGGGCGGCGCGCCGTTCCTGGCGTAGACCTTCTGCCGCTCCTGGTAGGCCAGATATTCCTCATAGGTGCCCTTAAAGTCGGTGATGGACTGGTTCTCCAGCATCCATACCCGCTGGGCGAACTCCTTGATAAACCAGCGGTCGTGGGAGACAAAGAGCAGATTCCCCTCGTAGGCCCGAATGGCCTCCTCGATCCAGTCCCGGCTGTCCACGTCCAGGTGGTTGGTGGGCTCGTCCAGGATGAGCAGGTTGATCTTTTGGCTCATCAGCTCGCACAGCTTCAGCCGGCTTCTCTCTCCGCCGGAGAGGGCGGAGACCTCCTTGAACACATCCTCTCCCCGGAAGTTAAAGGCGGCCAGGCGATCCCGGGCCTCCTGGGTGGTGCAGTTCAGGTCATAGAGCAGGGTGTCCACCAAATTGCGCTCCGGGCGGTCGAAGGTGACCAGCTGAGGCAGGTACCCGATCTTCACCGTGGGGCCAAAGCGCAGCTTCCCCGCCGTAGGCTCCAGCTCCCCCAGCAGGATCTTCACGAAGGTGGACTTGCCTGCGCCGTTGTCGCCCAGCAGGGCGATGCGCTCGCCCCCCGCCACCTCCAGATCCACATTGTCAAAAAGCCTCCGCCCGCCAAAAGCCATGGCCAGACCCTTGACGGTGAACACCTCGTCCCCCCGGAACTCTTTTTCTCCGAAGTTCATGGTGAGCCTGCGCTCCTTGGTGGGCTTGTCCACGCTCTGGAGCTTTTCCATCCGCTTTTCCATGGAAAAGGCCCGCTTGTAGAGCTTGTCGTTGCCCATGAAGGCCCACAGGCGCATCTTGTCCACAGCCTCCTGGAGCTGTTCCAGCTTGGCCTGTTCCTTCTGGTACTGCTTGAGCTGCTCCTGGAAGCGGCGCTCCTTCTCCTCCACATAAAAGCTGTAGTTGCCGGCATAGAATTCCGCCTTGCCACCCTTGATCTCCACGCACCGCTGCACCACCTTATCCAGGAACCAACGGTCGTGGGAAATGGCCAGCACAGTGCCCTTGTAGCGGGCGAGATAGTCCTCCAGCCACTCGGTAGCGTGGAGATCCAAATGGTTGGTGGGCTCGTCCAGCAGCAGGATCTCCGTCTCCCGCAAAAGGAGACGGGCCAGGTTGACGCGGGTCTTTTCTCCGCCGGAGAGGGCGTCAAAGGGCTGCTCCCGCATGGCTGGAGAGATATCCAGGCCGTTGCACACCTTGCCCAGCGTCACCTCGGTATGGTAACCGCCCCCCGCCTCAAAGGCGGCAGTGAGGGCGTCGTAGCGGCGCAGATCGGCCTTGTCTCCCTCCCCCAGCCGCTGGGCCAGCGCGTTCATCTCCGCCTCCATGGCGCGGAGATGGTCAAAGGCGGTGTTCAGCACGTCGGCCACGGTATAGCCCGCCGGGTACGTGGGGATCTGGGAGATGAGCCCCACCTCTTTGCCGGGGGCCACACGGGCCTCCCCCTCGTCAGGGCGGAGCTCCCCGGTGAGGAGCTTCAGCAGCGTGGTCTTCCCGGCTCCGTTCCGGCCCAGAAGTCCCACCCGCTCGCCCTGGTCGACCTGAAAGGTGAGCCCGTCTAAAATTTTCTTGCCGACCTCAAACTCTATGGTGAGGCCGGTAACAGATATGTCGATCATAATCTTTCCTCGTCTTTGGTATGGGCGTAAGAACTTTACGCCTCCCTGGCAATGCTCTTGAGATATTCCGTGACAGACTCGAAGGCCATGCCCCGGGACGCCTTCACCAGCACGGTGGTCCCCGGCTTTATCAGCTCCTTCAGCACGGGCAGAGCCTCCTCCTTGGCGGTGAAATAATAGCACTGGGGCACCTGGGAGTCCATGGCGGCGTCATAGATGCTCTTGGCCAGCTCCCCGATGGCCACCAGGCAGTCCACATGGCTGCGGCCCAGGAACTCCCCCACGCCGGCGTGGAGCACGCCCGCCAGAGGGCCCAGCTCAAACATATCGCCCAGAACTGCCACCTTGTAGTCGCCGGTATAGCCATCCAGCACCTCGATGGCGGCCCGCATGGACTGGGGACTGGCGTTGTAGCTGTCGTCCAGAATGGTGATGCCGTCGGAGCGGGGCAGGATATTCATCCGCATCTTGGTGGGCGCAAAGTTGTGCACCCCGGCCGCGATCTCCTCCAGGGTCATGCCGAAGCGCTCCCCTACAGCGGTAGCCAGAAGGGTGGGATAGACCATGTGCTCTCCCAGCCCGGGGATATCCATGTGGCAGCTGCCCCTGGGGGTGTCCACCCGGCAGCTCATCTGGCTGCGCCAATCGCTCTCCACATCCCCGGCCCTGTAATCCAGGCCCTCTCCCCGGCCCACCAGGATCGCCGGGCCTGTCCAGGGAGCGTCCGGCCCCGCCGCCGCGGCCCGGAGCAGCTCGTCATCCCCGTTGAGGATCGCGGCGCAGCCGGGCTTGGCGTGGGCAAAGATCTCCAGCTTGGCCTTCAGGGTGTTCTCCCGGCAGCCGAAAGCCTCAATGTGGGAGTCGCCGATGTTGGTCAGGCACACCAGGTCAGGCTGGGCAATGGCGGAGAGGTAGTCCATCTCCCCGGGGTGGTTGATGCCCAGCTCCACCACGGCGATCTGGTGCTCCCGCTTCAGCCCCAGCAGGGTCAGAGGCAGGCCGATGTCGTTATTTTTGTTGCCCTCGGTCTTGAGGACGCGGAACTTCTCGCTGAGCACCGCGGCGATCATGTCCTTGGCCGTGGTCTTGCCCACGCTGCCGGTGACGGCCACCACAGGGATCTTGAACCGGTTTTTGTACCACACCGCCAAGTCCCGCAGCGCCCGGTAGGTAGAGTCCACCTTGATGTAGAACTTCCCCGGCAGATAGCTCTCCCGCTCCCGCTGGGTAAAGCATCCGGCGGCCCCCGCCTCCAGGGCGGCGCCTATATAGGCATGGCCGTCGAACCGCTCCCCCATCAAGGGGAGAAACACCGCCCCCTCTGAGATGGTACGGCTGTCGGTCTCCACCCTGGACACCACCGCGTCCAGATCGTCGAACTCACCCAGCAGGCGGCCGTTCACCGCCTCCAATATCTCACGCAGGGTCAAGGCTTCCATAAAAGGAGCCTCCTTTCAAACTTTGCGCTCCAGGCGCAGAGAGCTGTCGATGATATGCTGGCACAAAGCGGGATAGTCCATGCCGGCTGCCGCGGCCTCCTGGGGCATAAGACTGGTAGGGGTCATGCCGGGCAGGGTGTTGATCTCCAGGAACCAAAACCGGCCGTCCCCGTCCAGGATAAAGTCCGCCCGGGCATAGACCTCCAGGCCCAGGACGGCAAAGACCGCCGCGGCGAACTTGCACACCTCCGCGGTCTGCTCCGGGGTCAACGGGGCGGGACAGACCTCTTCCGCCGCGCCGGGCTGGTACTTGTTCTCATAGTCGTAAAAGCCCTCCCGGGGGATGATCTCAATGGGGGGCAGAGCCTCGCCATCCAGGATCCCCACCTGGATCTCCCGGCCCTTCACATATTTTTCCAGCACGCACCGTCCGCCCTGCTCCAGGCCCTGTGCCAGGGCGGAGCGAAGCTCCTGCCGTGTGTGGGCGATAGCCACGCCGATAGAGGAGCCGGAATCCACCGGCTTGACCACGCAGGGAAGCTCCGTTCCCTCCGCAAGGCTGTCTATCTCTTCGGCGGTATACTTCCGGAACGTCCACGCCGGGGTGTTCACCACGCCCTTCACCAGGCGCTTGGTCAGATCCTTATCCATGGCGATGGCAGAGCCCAGATAGCCGGAGCCGGTATAGGGGATGTCCAGAAGCTCCAGGGCCGCCTGCACCTTTCCATCCTCCCCGCACTGGCCATGGAGGGCCAGGAAGACGATGTCCGCCTTGGCGCACAGCTCCAGTACGCCGGGGCCGAAGGCCCCCTTGCCCCTCCAGCGCCGCCGGGCGCGCACCGCCGCCAGATCGGGGGCCTGACGTTCCACAGACCGCCACTGCGCCGGGGGCGGGGCAGAGTAGAGCCCCTCGGGCTCCAGGCCGGGGTAGTCCTCCAGGCCAAAGTACAGATCCACCAGCGCCACATCGTGCCCCAGGTCACGCAAAGCCTGGGACACCTTTGTTCCGGAGGAAAGGGACACATTGCGCTCCGGCGAGAGCCCGCCGGCCAAGACCACGATTTTCAAAGGGAAATCCCTCCCTGAAGTCATATGATTCCATTTTATTCTTGATTTTATAGTATAGCACAATCCCAATGGAAAGACAAGGAAGAAGAGGCTATGTTCTTTTTCTTTGAACGTCAATGGAGAAAGGAAACGAGAGGCCCCCTGTGCCAGGGGGCCTCTCGTTTCCTCATGCCAGTTCCCTCATCTTTTCCAACACCTGGGCGGGAACCGGGATGCTGGGGATCCCTCCCGCCTTTTCAGTGGAGAGGCTGGCGGCGGTGGCGGCGTATCGCCCGATATAGGCCAGCTCTTCTCCCGTCAGTTTTTCTATGGGCTTGTTCAGCTCCAGCAGCCGGGCCACGGCACTGCCGCCGAAAATATCGCCCGCCCCGGTGGTGTCCACACACCTCACCCGGGGGCAGGCGGTCTGGAACCGGCTTTGGGCCGTCTTCAAAAGGCACCCTCTGGGCCCCAGCGTGACCATGGCAAGGCGGACGCCGAACTCCCCCAGCAATCTGTCGGCCCCCTCCTCCGGCAAACAGCCCCAGAGGAAGGACACCTCCTCATCGCTGATCTTCACCACATCCGCCTGGTAAAGTCCCCAGAGGAGCTGCTCTCTGGCCTGGGCCTCGCCGGGCCAAAGAGGCAGGCGCAGGTTGGGGTCATAGGTGATGAGCTTTCCCCGCTCCCTTGCGTAGGCCACCGCCTTTTGGGCCGTCGTCCGGATAGGCTCGCCAGTAAGGCTCAGGGAGCCAAAATGAAAGACCCGGCTTTCGTCGATGAGGGCGGTATCCACCTCCTCCCAGCCCAGCTGTGTATCCGCGCCGGGCTTCCGGGCAAAGCTGAAGGAGCGCTCCCCTTTGTCGTCAAAGGTGACAAAGGCCAGCGTGGTAAAGACGGCGGGATCCATCCGGACGCCCACTGTCTCAATGCCCGCCTCCTCCAGTGTGTCCAACAGGAGCTTTCCGAAGGCGTCCTCCCCCACCTTGCCCAAAAAGGCCGTCCTGCGCCCACAGGCGCTCAGCGCCGCCAAAAAATTCCCCGGCGCTCCGCCGGGATGGGCGGCCAGGATGGGATAGCCCCTCTCATCCGTGCCCCGGGCCGCGAAATCGATCAGCAGCTCCCCCAGGGCGGTCACATCATAGTTCATCCCGTTCCCCTCACTTCGCCTTGGGATATTCCGTGCACAGCAGACGGTAAGGCGGCTCATCCTCCTCGATTTGAGGGAACCGGCCCATGGGCGGCTGGAAGCGGTTGTCCCTCTCGTCGTCGTTGCACTGGCTCACCTCGCCCAGCAGCACCGCGCCGGAGCCTTTCTCCACCGTGAAATCGTGGTAGAGCCGCCGGGGAATAAAGATGCTCTCCCCGGGAGTGAGACGGATCTGTGTTCCGGCGGGGACTGTCCGCTCCAGTCCGTCGGTGTGGACGGTCACATCAGAGGTGAAATCGATCTCCTCGTCCGGCAGGCTGTTATAGACCCGGATGAGCACATTGCCGCCGCCCCTGTTGATGATATCCTCGGTCTTGTACCAGTGAAAGTGGTTGGGGGCATACTGCCCCTCCTTCAGATAAAGGAGCTTCTCCGCATATACCTTCGGGTACTTTTCCGACCGGCGGCTGCCGTTGCGGATGGTAACGAGAGAAAAGCCCAGCTTATCGAAGTCCCCCATGCCATAGTCGGTGATATCCCAGCCCAGCATACACTCCCGCACCTCGTCGTACTCGTGGCCCATACTCTGCCACTGCGCCGGGGTAAGGGAACAAAAGGGCGGCAAAAAGCAGTGGTAATGCCGGCACATGGACTCCATCTCTCTCAGCGCCTTGTTGATCTCGCTTCGTTTCATATCCAACGCCTCCCATTTTTTGCCTTTTGGCCCTGCTGACCCTATCATAAGCCGGGGGTTCCGGTTTGTCAATCCCGCCGCCATCATGGCGTAAAAAAACAGCCATCCCAAAGGATGACTGTTTCTTGGTGGAGATAAGCGGGATCGAACCGCTGACCTCTTGAATGCCATTCAAGCGCTCTCCCAGCTGAGCTATACCCCCATATTCACTTTCCCATCGGCACACATCGTACCGAACGAATGATATTTTAACAGACTATATTTCTCTTGTCAACAGGAAAGTGAAATTTTCTTCCGATAATTTTTTCAGTGGTGGAACAGTCGCAGACCGGTGAAGCACATGGTCATTCCGTACTTATCCGCTGTGGCGATCACATTGTCGTCCCGGATACTGCCGCCGGGCTGGACGATGTACTGAACGCCGCTGCGGCGGGCCCGCTCCACATTGTCACCAAAGGGAAAGAAGGCGTCGGAGCCCAAGGTCACCCCCGTCAGCTGATCCAGCCACGCCCGCCGCTCCTCCTCTGTCAACAGCCCGGGCGTTGAGGCAAAGGCTGTCTCCTCCACCTCGCCCAGCAGGTAGTTGTCGATGGCGTTATCCCGGTCTGGGCGGCGGATCCCCTCTGCAAACCGCAGCCCCAGCACCGCGGGGTGCTGGCGCAGCCACCAGGAATCCGCCTTCTGCCCTGCCAGGCGGGTGCAGTGGATGCGGCTCTGCTGGCCGGCACCCACGCCGATGGTCTGGCCGTCTTTCACATAGCACACCGAGTTGGATTGGGTGTACTTCAGGGTGATGAGGGCCAGGAGCATATCGGTCTTTGCCTTTTGCGGCAGGTCTTTGCTCTGTGTGACGATATTTTCCAGCAGTCCTTCGCCGATGGGGCTTCTCTCCCGGCCCTGCTGGAAGGTGACCCCGAACACGTCCTTATATTCCACCGGGGCCGGCACATAGTCCGGGTCGATCTCCACCACGTTATAATTGCCCTTCTTCTTCCCCTTCAGGATATCCAGGGCCTCGGGGGTATACCCGGGGGCAATAACGCCGTCGGAGACCTCGTTTTTCAAATACCGTGCGGTGGCGGCGTCGCATACATCGGAGAGGGCCGCCCAGTCCCCATAAGAGCTGAGCCGATCCGCGCCGCGGGCTCTTATGTAGGCGCAGGCGATGGGAGTCAGCTCCGCCTCCGGCTCCACAAAATAGATCTGCCGCTCTACAGCGGTGAGCGGTCTGCCCACCGCCGCCCCCGCCGGGGAGACATGCTTAAAGGAGGCCGCCGAGGGCAGCCCCGTGGCCCCTTTCAGCTCCCGCACCAGCTGCCAGGCGTTAAGCGCGTCCAGAAAGTTGATATATCCCGGCCTGCCGTTCAGCACGGAAACAGGCAGGGCAGCGCCCTCCCGCATGAAAATGCGGGAGGGCTTTTGGTCAGGGTTGCAGCCGTATTTCAGCTCCAGCTCCGTCATTGTTCCGCCTCCCCATGCCGATTGATGATGACGCTGTCGATTTTCCCGGCGGCGTCCACCGTGCGGACAAAGAGAGCGACCTTGTTCCGCCCGTCCATAGCCTCCCACACCTTGTCCGCCAGCTCCCGGGCCGTTTCGTTCTGAAAATCCACCCGGCAGGGCTCCCCCTCAAAGGAGGGCAGAGGATCTCCGTCGGTCAAATATGTACTGATGAAATGCCCTGCGCCGGGCACAGGGGTATCATACTCAAAGAAAAACCGTTGACAGCAGGACGGATCTCCCCCCGCCGTCTTCAGAATAGAGAGATTGTAGCTCCCATCCGGCTTCAGTATCCCTGAGATGCGGGGCGTCCAGTTGGGGCCGTCGGGCTCGAAAGTCCGCTTCAGCAGGGCGTGGCGGTAGCACTTCCCCTGGGCGATGAAATCCCGGATGGTGTCGGTGTGGTCGCCATTGGTCACCACCAGCAGCCCACCCGGCAGCAGCCGCACCGGGTGGTAGATGATAAGGCTGGGGTCGGTCATCCTGCTCTCATCGAAGGCCTGGGTCTTGATCCCGTCCTCCGTCTCCACAAAGACGCGGTTGCGGCTGTTCTCACTGCGGCCCATGATAAAATAGACGATGACCCCGCGTTTGCCGTCGGCACTGCGGCCCAATGCGATGCCCCGGCCAGGATAGGGGTTGCCCCGCAGCAGCTCAGGCAGTGTAAGCACCGCGCTCCCCTCCTTAATTCAAAAAGTCCTTCAGCTTCTTGCTCCGGGAGGGATGACGCAGCTTCCGCAGGGCCTTGGCCTCGATCTGGCGGATGCGCTCTCTCGTCACGTTGAACTCCTTGCCCACCTCTTCCAGTGTGCGGGTACGGCCGTCCTCCAGGCCGAAGCGGAGCTTCAAGACCTTTTCCTCCCGGGGGGTGAGGGTGTCCAGCACGTCGATGAGCTGCTCCTTCAGGAGGGTATAGCTGGCGGCCTCAGCGGGCTCGGAGGCGTCCTCGTCAGGGATGAAATCTCCCAGGTGAGAGTCCTCCTCTTCGCCGATGGGGGTCTCCAGGCTCACAGGCTCCTGGGCGATCTTCAAAATTTCCCGCACCTTTTCCACGGGCATACCCATCTCCTCCGAGATCTCCTCGGGGGTGGGGTCGTGGCCCAGCTCCTGGAGCAGCTGCCGGGAGACCCGGATGACCTTGTTGATGGTCTCCACCATATGGACGGGGATGCGGATGGTGCGGGCCTGGTCGGCGATGGCCCGGGTGATGGCCTGCCGGATCCACCAGGTGGCGTAGGTGGAGAACTTATAGCCCTTGGTGTAGTCGAACTTCTCCACCGCCTTGATCAGGCCCAGGTTGCCCTCCTGAATGAGATCCAGGAAAAGCATGCCCCGGCCCACGTACCGCTTGGCGATGGAGACCACCAGCCGCAGGTTGGCCTCCGCCAGGCGCTGCTTGGCCCGCTCGCCCTTCTTGACCGTCTCCTCCAGTTCCTTTCGGGTGGCCTCATCCAGGTCGTCTCCAGACTCTGCCAGGGTCTCCGCCGCCGCGGCGCCCAGACCCATATCCTGGGCCAGGGAGACCTCCTCCTCACTGGTGAGCAGATCCACCTTGCCGATCTCCTTGAGGTACATGCGCACCGGGTCGTCGATGCCGAAAGACTCGGCCAGAGCAGAGGGATCCACCACCTCTTCCTCGGTGATCTCCTCTACCTCCGCCAGTTCCTCCGGCGGGGGGGCCAGGTCGCCGTCCCCCAGATCCACCAGGGCCTCCAGCTCCGGGAGATCCTCCTCGTCGCCCACCACGTCGATGCCCTGGTTCTCCATCACGTCGTAGATCTTGTCCATCTGGTCGCCGTCCAGGTTCAGCTCGTCCAGGGTATCCATCATCTCGGAGGAGGACAGCTTTCCCTTCTTCTTGCCCTTCATGATCAGCTCACTGACCCGCTCCGCGCCGGGAACGCCCTCCAGCAGCTTCATGATCTCGGCGTGCTTGCTCTCCAGCTCCTCCTGGGTGAGAGGTGCCTGCTGCTCAGGCCCCTTGGCCTTGCTCTTCTTTTCGGCGCTCTTGCCGCTTTTCTTCTCGCTCATTGTCCATCCTCCATTGTCTTTTCTCTTTGTCTCGCGCGCAGGGCCAGTAGGGCGTCTTCCCCCTTGGGGGCCTCCCTTGCCGCCGCCTCCGCCTGTATCGTCTCTATGTAGTCGCCCATGGAGCGGTCCGCATAGGCCAGGGATTCCGGCTGACCCGCCACCTTCACCATGTGGCTCATCTCCTCCCCTGTCAGCTCCCCCTCCAGGGCGGGGAGCTGGACGCTCAGGCCCCGGCTGTGGCGATCCCGGAGAAGGCGGAAAACCTTTCCCAGCACCGGAGAGGAAAACTGCTCCGGCTCCACCGCCGCCTTGGCGAAGAGGGCGGCGTCCAGCAGCACCAGCCGCAGGATCCCCTCCTCCGCCCGGGCGGAGCGGACATTTTCATACCGCAGCTCCCGGTTTGAAGACTGCAGGTTCACCGCGGGGGCCATGGCCCGCCGCCGCTCCTTCTTTTTGGCCTGCCAAGTTCGGTTCTTCCGCCACCGCTCCACCTCCTGGTGGAAGGCGGTCTCAGAGATCCCCGCAGCCTTGGCGGCCTTGGCGCCGTATATCTCCCGCTCGATGGAGCTCTCCAGGGCGCCCACCGTCTCCACCGCCGCGCGCAGAAAGGCCATGCGCCCCTCGTCGCTTTCCAGGTCTGCCCCCTGGGTGAGCACGTCCAGCCGGTAGTCGTTCTGTCCCGCCGAGCCGTTCAGGCACTTCTCAAAGGCAGCGGGGCCAAACCGCTTTACGAAGTCGTCCGGATCCTGCTTCATGGGCTTTCCGTCCTCCCCCACCGCGTTGGGCAGCTGGAGCACCCGGACGGTAAGATCGGCGTTTTTCAGGATGCCCAACACCCGCTCCGTGGACTTCTTCCCCGCCGCGTCGTTGTCGTAGCAGAGCACCAGCTCCTTGGTGTACCGGGACAGGATCCGGGCGTGGTCGGCGGTGAGGGCGGTGCCCATGGTGGCCACCACATTGTCAAAACCCGCCTGATGGAGGGTAATGACGTCGATGTTGCCCTCCACCAGAATGAGGTTGGGCCGCTTGGTGGCCTTGGCCAGGTTGAGGGCGTAGATCAGCTGGCTCTTCTTAAAGCACACCGTGTCCGGACTGTTGAGGTACTTGGCCCCCTCCAGCCCCGGCAGGATACGGCTGGTAAAGCCCACCACATCCCCCCGCACATCGATAACGGGGAGCATGAGCCGGGCGCGGAATTTGTCGTAGATCCCGCCGTTCTTCCCCGCCACCGCAAGCCCCGCGTCGATGAGCTCCAGCTTGGAGAAGCCCTGGGCGGTGAGGGCCTTTGTCATGGCGTCCCACTCGTCGGGGGCAGCCCCCAGGCCAAAGCGGGTGGCAAACTTGGGACTGATGCGCCGCTGGGCGATATAGTCCCGGACGGCGGCGCCGCCGGGCGAGCCCAGATATTGATAGTAGAAACGGGCGGCGGCCTTGTTGGCCTCCAGGGCCCGGCGCAGCTTTTTGCGCCCTTCGTCGCTGCCTCCGGTCTCCGGCACCTCCATGCCCACCCGCCTGGCCAGGTGCCGCACCGCGTCGGGGAAGCTCAGGTGCTCCATCTCCATGACGAAGGAGATAACGCCGCCCCCCTTGCCGCAGCCGAAGCAGTGGTAGATCTGCTTGTCACGGGAGACGGAAAAGGAGGGGGTCTTCTCCGTGTGAAAGGGACACAGCCCCCACAGGTTCCCGCCCTTCTGGGTCAGGTGGACGTACTCCCCCACCACGTCCGATATCTCGTTGCGTTGGATCAGCTCGTCGATAAATTGCTCCGGAATGGGCATGCGCGCATCCCCCCTTTCCCCGCTCCTGGCTATGATTGCCAAACTCTGACAGTTTTATACCGCTTTCGTCTGTAACCCCACACGCGCTCCGCCCCGGGCGGGCCGCGCCTCACTTCACCGACCAGGATTTGGGGATGAACAGGTCGAGATAGGTCTCCACGGCGTATGCGTCGGTCATGCCGGCGATGTAGTCGCACACCGCCCGCTCTTCCCCCTCCGCCGCCCGGATGTTCTGGAATTCCTCCGGCAGCTTGTCCAGGTGCCCCATGTAGTAGTCAAACAGCCGCCGCAGCAGCTCCTGGGCCTTGCCCTCCTCCCCCTTGGCCATGGGATTGAGGTACACCGAGGCGAACATGAACTCCTTCAGCTGCGCCATGGCCGCCTTCTTTTCCGGGGACTGGAGGATCTCGTTCTTCCCCTGGCTTTCCGAGATGATATCCATGACCAGGGTGTTGATGCGCTGGGCGTGGGTACTGCCCAGCTCCTGGGCCACCTCAGCGGGGATGTCCAGGGGATAGATGACGCCCCCCCGAAGGGCGTCGTCGATATCGGCGCTCAAATAGGCGATCTTGTCGGAAAGACGCACGACGCGCCCCTCCAGGGTCTCGGCCTGCTCCCCGCCGGAGTGGCACAGGATGCCCCGGCGCACCTCGTAGGTCAGGTTCAGGCCCTCCCCGTCGTTCTCCAGCCGGTCTACCACCCGCAGGGATTGCTCAAAGTGGCGAAAGCCCCCGGGCATGATCTCGTTCAAAAGCCGCTCCCCGGCGTGGCCAAAGGGGGTGTGGCCCAGGTCGTGGCCCAGGGCGGCGGCCTCGGTCAGATCCTCGTTGAGGCCCAGTCCCCGAGCGATGGTGCGGGCCACCCGGGACACCTCCAGGGTGTGGGTCATCCGAGTGCGGTAATGGTCGCCCTCCGGCTGGAGGAAGACCTGGGTCTTGTGCTTGAGCCGCCGGAAAGCCTTGCAGTGGACGATGCGGTCGGTATCCCGCTGGAAGCAGGTGCGCACCGGGCAGGGCTCCACCGGCCGCTGACGGCCCTTGGACTTGGCGGCAAGGCAGGCGAAGGGAGACAGATCCTTCCGCTCCCGCTCCTCCAGCTGTTCCCGGATGGTCATATGGCTGCGCGCCCCTTCCTTTTTTCTTCTAACTGTATATACGCCGGTGGGCTAAAAAACCCTCTTTTTTCAGAAAATTTCTCAAAAAGATCGGAAAGGCGGCTGTTTTGACACAGCCGCCTTTTTTCCTATCTTTTTTGGGGAACCGCCTTCCACTGAACGCCCACCATCCTGGGGACGCTCCCCCCGGCGGAGAGCTCTCCCACCCGCTGGGTGAAACGCTCCTCCGCTCCCTGAGGCAGAAGGGCCCGGAAGAGGATCTCCGAGCCGAACTCGTGCTCCCCCTCCGTCCCCTCCAGCGCCGTCAGCTCCAGCTTCAGCCGCTCAAAAAGAGGATAGGGGCAGGAGCACTCCACCGCCGTCCAGGGCCGCATCACCGACACGCCGGCGGCGTCCAGAGCGTCCTTGGCCGAGCGGGTATAGGCCCTGGTCAGCCCTCCGGCCCCCAGCAGGATGCCGCCGAAGTACCGGGTGGAGACGCACACCAGGTCGGTGACCTCCTCCCGCTGGAACACCCCCAGCATGGGCTGCCCGGCGGTTCCCTGGGGCTCCCCATCGTCGGAGTACCGCTCCACGCCCTCCTTCAGGCGGTAGCACCAGCAGTTGTGCCGGGCGTCGTGGTAACGCTTTTTCATGGCCTCGATGCAGGCGCGGGCCTCCTCCTCGGTCTTCACGGGCCACACGTGACCGATGAACCGGGACCGCTTCTCGGTAAACTCCGTCTCCGAAGGGGCAGTGGGGATGTAATATTCGGTCATAAATTCTGCCACTCCTCCCGGGTCAGGGCATAGTGGAGCTCAGTGCGCTCCTCCCCCATCAGCTCTACCCAGTTCTTTTCCGTGAAGCGGTAGAGAAAGCCGCACTTCTCCACCACCCGGCGGGACTTGTCATTGAAGTCGTAGTGCCCGCACCAGATGGTCTGAAGACCCAGCTCCTCAAAGCCATACCGCAGCAGCTCCTTCACCGCCTCGGGCATCAGGCCCCGGCCCCAATAAGCGGGGTTCAGGGCGTAGCCGATCTCGTCGTCGGGGCCGGGCAGGCTGGTCCGGTGGCGGTCTACAAAGCCCGCCGAGCCGATGACCTTCCCCGAGGACTTGTCCACCACGGCGAACGTCCCAGGGGCTGAAAATACGGTGGCGATGATCTCCCGGCTCTCGGCCAGGCTTTGATGGGGCGGCCATCCGGCGGCGGGGCCCACCCGGGGGTCTTTGGCGTACTCGTACAGGTCGGCGGCGTCCCCCTCCCCGAAGGGCCGCAGGATCAGCCGCGCCGTCTCCAAACCCATGGCTTACCTCCTGTCCCCGCTCCGGCCCACCAGGTAGTCAATGCTGACCCCATAGAAGTCCGCCATCCGCCAGAGCACAGAGGCACTGGGCTCCCGCTCTCCGTACTCATACCGGCAGTAAGACCGCACAGCAATATCCAGCGCCTTCGCCACATCCTCCTGCCGCAGATTCTTTCCCTTGCGCAGTTCCTTTAATCTCTCTGCCAATTTCATAAAAATACCCCTTGACATGCCCGTACGGGCAAGTTATAATGATAGCAGAATTTGACCGCTTGGTCAAATGAGGTGATTTTATGTCAGACCCCGTTCTCGCCCTATACCAACACATGATGAAAAATGATATCCATCTTCAATACATGGGTGACCTGGAGGAATATGAGTCCAACGCAGCTTACAGCGAGGCCGCCTGCAAGCGTCTCCAAGCCATGCTGGACGTCCCCGCCAAAAAGGAGCTGGAGCGCTTCCTCGACATGAAGTCCGTGGCGGAATCCATGGAATTGGAGGCCGCCTTTACCGCCGGGTTGGCCATGGGTCTCCAACTGCTCCGGCTGATTTAATCCTCCCAGGGCTCCTTGGCGGGCTTCCAGCCCTCGGTGACATAGTTTCGCACCTGTCCCAGCACCTTGGGGGTGCACACCGCCTCCACCTCGATGGTCTCGCCGTAATCCACCTTCTCCACCTTGGCCTCCCGGTAGAGCATGTCCACCAGTCCCCCCTGGTCGTAGGGGATGGCCAGCTTCACCTTGTGGGCCCCCTGATCCAGCCGCTTGCGCAGCAGCTCCAGGAGCTTGTCCACTCCTTCCCCGGTCTTGGCGGAGAGGGCGACGATACTCTCCCCGTGGGGCAGGATGTCCCCCGCCAGCAGGTCGGATTTATTGAACGCGTCGATGCGGGGGGTCTCCCAGGCTCCCAGCTCGGTGATGAGCCGCTCCACCACCTCCGCCTGCTCCCGCCAGAGGGGATCGGAGGCGTCGATGACGTGGAGCAGAAGGTCGGCGTACTCCAGCTCCTCCAGGGTGGCCTTGAAGGCCTCCACCAGCTGGTGGGGCAGCTTGGAGATAAAACCCACCGTGTCGGAGATGAGCACCGTGCAGGTGTCGGACAGCTCCAGGGTGCGGGTGGTGGTGTCCAGGGTGTCGAACAGCCTGTTGTTGGCGGGGATGTCCGCGCCGGTCAGGTGATTTAAGAGGGTGGACTTCCCGGCATTGGTGTAGCCCACGATGGCCACCACGGGCACCTCGTTCTTCTCCCGGCGCTGCCGCTGGGTGGCGCGCACCCGGCGCACCTCTTTGAGCTCTTCCTCCAGCTTGGTGATCTTTTTGCGGATGAGCCGCCGGTCGGTCTCCAGCTGGGTCTCGCCGGGGCCCCGGGTGCCGATGGCGCCCTCCTGCCGCTCCAGGTGCTTCCACATGCTGGTCAGCCGGGGCAGCAGATATTTGTATTGCGCCAGCTCCACCTGGAGCCGGCCCTCGCTGGTGCGGGCCCGCTGGGCGAAGATATCCAGGATGAGGGCGGAGCGATCCAGCACCTGCGCCCCAAGGGTCTCGGTGAGGACGCGCTGCTGGGAGGGGGAGAGCTCGTTGTCAAAGATGACCAGATCGGCCCCCACACCCTCGCACAGCTGCTTCAGTTCCTCCACCTTTCCCTCCCCCAGGAATGTGCGGGGGTCGGGGGTGGCCTTGTTTTGCAGGACGGTGCCCACGCACTCGCCCCCGGCGGTCTCCAGAAGGGCCTCCAGCTCCTCCAGAGATTCCTCGGTGGCGTTGTCCTCCCTGGACAGGCAGTTGGCGTTCAGCCCCGCCAGCACCGCCCGGTTGATCTTTGTTCCGTCAAAGGTTTTCTCGAACATAGTACCTCCGTAGAGCCGGGGCGGTCTTATCCCTTCAAGACCGCCTCGATCTCTCCAATATACATCCTGTGGTAGTCTTTGCCCGGATAGAAGCTCTCATCCATTGTCCCGTCAGCAAAGCAGGCGGGGTCAAAGCTCTGGGCGTAGAGCTTGCGGCACACCAGCGTCAGCTCCGCCTGGGCAAAACAGGGGGCCTTTTCCCCCTCCAGAACCGTCAAGTTACATTCCTTTACCTTGTCCGTATCCCGGCCGCTTTTGGCCCCGCAGAGGGCCATCACCTCCCGGTACTTCTCCGGAAGGAACGACAAGGAAAAATACTTTTCATGCTCTATCAGTCCGTAGGTGTACCGCTGGGGACGGACGTAGACGGTGGCCACGGGCCGGTTCCACAAAATGCCCGTCCCGCCCCAGCTGACGGTCATGGGGTTGCACTTCGTCCCATCCGCTGCGGTGAGCAGGGCCCACCGGTCGCTGAGCAGGGAAAAGAAATTCGCGTCCAGGGTCTTGGGGTCTACCTTTTGCATGGCGCATCCCTCCGTTTCAATATCGCCCTATCCTATGCAAAAGGGCCTGTACCGTAAACCGGCACAGGCCCTTCCATGTTCCATTACTTTTTGTCCAGACCAAACTTCTTGTTGAAGCGGCTGACACGACCACCGGTGTCCACCATCTTCTGCTTGCCGGTGAAGAAGGGGTGACACTTAGAGCAGACTTCGACACGGATGTTCTCCTTGGTGGAGCCGGTCTCGATCACATTGCCGCAGGCACAGGTGATGGTGGTCTGCTTGTAGTCGGGATGGATGCCTTCCTTCATGTTGGATTCACCTCTTTCTCGTTCCTGGTGAAGCGGCGCAGCAAACTTCCACGCCTTATAAACGCTATAATATGATAGCATAGGCATTGTAAAAAAGCAAGAGGTTTTTTCACTTTTGCTCCTAAATAGGCCCTTTAGACCTCCACCGCCCGGCCCTCGGAGAAAAACCACAGCACCCGGCGGCACACCGGCCTGCCGGTGATCTCGGCCAGGGCCTTGGCGTAGGCCAGCAGCTGGGGCCTGTACTCTCCTGCCCGGGCTGTGAGGGCCTGGCCGTGGACGGCGTCGGTCTTAAAGTCCACCACCACAATGCCCCTGCCGGTCTCGAAATAGCAGTCCACCACGCCCTGGAGGAGCACCTGCTCCCCCTCCCCCGCCTGGGGATAGTATTGCCGGGCGGGGGTGAGGATGGAGAACTTGAACTCCCGGCGCAAACTGTCCGACGCCAGCATCTCCCGGCCCAGCGGGGAGGAGAAGAAAGCCCAGATCTTCTCCGGCTCCACCGCTCCGGCCTGCTCCGGGGTGAGGAACCGCTCCTCCACCAGCCGCTCCAGCTCCCCGGCGATCTCCGGGACGCTGCCGCAGCGGCCGAAATCGATGTACTGCATGGCCAGGTGGAGGGCCGTGCCCTTCTGGGTGGGGGTGAGGCCCAGCCGCTCCACGGCAAACCGGGGCCGCTGGAACTGGATCGGCTGGGCCGGCCGCGGCGCCTCCGCCCACGCCTCCTCGTCCAGCTCCCGCCCCTTGAGCTGGGTGGCGGTGAGCTTGGAGGGCAGGGCCGCATCTTCGGCATAGGGATAGGCCCAGGCAAACTGCGCCGCCAGATCCCCCGGTTCCGTGTCCTCACCAGCGGGGCCGGCCGCCCCACCTCTTGCGCGGTGGGGCGGTTGGGCCAGGGGCGCGGCGTCCACCCAGCGGATGTCCCAGGCCGGGCCGAAGTCAACGCCGGGGGCCGCCGGCGGGGGGAAGGCCCCCTCTCTTAACGGGGCGGCCTCCGGCCGGGCCAGGGCGGGCAGGAGCACCCACTGGGCGGGACTGGCACAGTCCAGAAGGGCCTGGGGTTCCACCGGCACGGCGGCGGAGGGCAGGAGCTTGTCCACATCCCGCCGCCCCCCGGTGAGGGCGCAGGTCATAATGAGCTTTTCCCTGGCCCGGGTCATGGCCACATAGAGCAGCCGCAGCTCCTCCGCCGACAGCTCGTAGTCCATCTGCCGCTCCACCGCCAGGCGGGCCAGGGTGGGGTATTCCACCATCCGCTCTACATCCAGCCGCTTGGGCCCCACTCCCAGCTTGGGGTGGAAGAGGATGGGGGCGGTCTGATCCTGGCGGTTGAGCTGGCGGGCCAGTCCCGCCAGAAACACCACAGGGAACTCCAAGCCCTTGGAGCGGTGGATGCTGAGGATGCGCACCCCCTCCCCCCGGCCTGCGCCGCCGGTGAACACAGGCCCGCCCTGCTCCTCCAGCCGCTGCAGATAGGTCAGGAAGGGAAAGAGGCCCTTGTGGCCTCCGACCTCAAATCCGCGGGCCAACTGAGCCAGCGCCAGCAGATTGCCCTGCCGCTTCTCCCCCTCGTCCATGGCGCCGTAGACGCCCAGCAGGTTGGTCTGGTCATAGATCTGCCACAGCAGCCGGTCGCAGCTCTCGTCCCCCGCCCGCTCCCGCAGAGCCTGGAGCTCGGCAAGAAAGGCCCGGGCGTCCTCGCCGCCGTCCAGGGTGAGGGCGGTATAAAAGTCCTCGGTGGGAGCGGCGGCCCTGATCTGGGAGAGCCGGTCGGCAGAGAAGGCATACACCGCCGAGCGCAGGGCGGCGATGAGGGCCACATCCTGCCGGGGGTTGTCCACCACCCGAAGGAGCGACAGGGCCACCTGGATCTCCGTGGCGGAAAAGAAGTCCCCGCTCCCCTCCGCCTCCCAGGGAATATCCTGCTCGGCCAGCGCGGCGGCGTAGTGGCGCAGCACCGTCCCCGGCGAGCGCAGGAGGATGACCATATCCCCGGCCCGGACAGGCCGCACTCCCCCCTCTCCGTCAGAGACGGGGAACCCTTCATCGAGCAGTTCTCTGGCCCTGCGGGCCACGAAACGGGCCTCCAGCAGATCCCGGGGCGGTCTGGGGCCGGTCTCCTCCCCCTCGCCGGCCAGGGAGCAGTCCAGCGCGTCCAGCTCCAGGGCGTAGTTCCCCGCCTCCTCCGCCGGGAAGCTGCCGCCGGGGATGAGGGCCTCGTCGTCGGTGTAGTCCATCTCACCAAAGGTCTCGCTCATCACCGCCCGAAACAGGTAGTTGCACCCCTCCAGCACCTGGGGCCGGGAGCGGAAATTCCGGGACAGAAGCACCCGCCGCGGTTCCCCCTCCTCCGCCGCCTCCCAGGGCTTGTAGGCGCGGTACTTGGACAGGAAAATGGTGGGGTCGGCCAGCCGGAAGCGGTAGATGGACTGCTTCACATCCCCCACCATGAAAAGATCCTTGCCCCCGTCCGTCAGGGCGGTGAAGATGGCGTTCTGTACGGCGTTGGTGTCCTGGTACTCGTCCACCATCACCTCGTCGAACCGCTCCCCCCAGCGGCGGGCCAGCTCAGTGGGCTGCCCAGCCCCGTCCAGGAGGAGCTTTGCCGCCATGTGCTCCAGGTCGGAAAAGTCCAGCACCCCCCGGCGGGCCTTCTGGGCGGCGTAGGCCCTGTCGAAATCCCGCACCAGTGCGAACAGCCCCCGGATGGCGGGGAACACGGCCCGCATATCGGCCAAAAAACCGGCGGAGTCGTCGGAAAAAAGCTGTGCGATGCGCTTCAAGCGCTTTTTGCAGTCCTCCCGCACCAGCTTGATCCGCTCCAGGGCATAGGGGTCCTCACAGCCCCGGGAGCTGCCCAGCCGGGGGAATTCCACCTGGACGCGTGCCCTGGCGGCGTCCCAGCCCTCCTCGGTGGCCCGCGACAGAGCCTTCAGGCCCTCGCAGGTGACCTCCAGACTGGGAAGGTAGGCCTTTTGCAGAACCGCGTCTCCGCCGCACAGCGCCATGGCCTGCTCCATCCGCCCCGCCCAGTATTCCGCCTGGCGGCGGGCGTCGGCCAGCAGCAGCTCCCCCCAAACGGTGGCCCCCGCGTCCTCTACCCCCTCCAGGGCAAAGGCCCGCTCCTGCTCCGAGAGCCAGCCCTCCGGATCGGGGTGGCTCTGGATACGGCCCCGGATATCCAGAACGATCTGCATAAGCCGGGTGTCGTCCCGCCCGGCGGACATGGCGTCCACCAGCACAGCAAAATCACTGCCCGGCATGATGGTCTCATACCGCTTGTCCAACACGCCGTTAAGGGCCTCCTCCATAAGGCTCAGGCCCTCGCTTTCGTCGCACAGGCGGAAGTCGGCGTCCAGCTCCAGCCGGTGGCCCTCCTCCCGCAAAAGCTGGGCGCAGAAGGCGTGTACCGTGGAGATCTGCGCTTTATAGACCAGCGTGGCCTGCCGGCGGAGAAAGGCGTCTCCGGGCCGCTGGCTCAGCCGCTCGGAGAGCTCGGAGACCACCCGCCCCCGCAGCTCAGCGGCGGCGGCGCGGGTATAGGTGATGACCAGGAAGCGGTCAATGTCCGTCCCCTCCTCCACCCGGGACAGCAGCCGTTCTACCAGCACCCGGGTCTTACCAGACCCCGCGGCGGCAGAGACCAGCAGGCCGCTTCCCCGGTGGGAGACGGCCTGGCCCTGTTCTCTTGTCAGTGCGAAGGGCATGGCCCTCCCTCCTCTTCTGTCAGCTTCTGCGCCTCATCTCCACCACGCCCCCCTGGGGGTACCGGCAGATCTCGTGGTGCTCTATGCTCTCCTTGGAGCATCGCTCCAGCGTCAGCTTCGTCCACACGCTGACCCCGCAAGGCCGCATATAGATGGCCCGCTCCCCCAGGTCGTACATCACCAGATACTGGGTGTAGCTGGGCAGGCTTCTGATGGGCCCATTCTCCTTGTCGAAAGCGGTATAGTGGAATATCCCCTGGCTGTAGGGCTCCATCACAGGGCACATCAGCCCGCTTCCCAGGGGCAGGATCCGGTCATCGGGGAAATCCTTCCCCTCCCTGTTCAGAAAGCTCATCACCGCCATGCGGACAAACCGGTCATAGGAGGCGTAGGAGGCGGGAAAGATGCCCCCCATACAGCAGTGCTCCGCCCCGCAGTCCGCCGTCACCGTCATGCCGTTGAGGGTGATGGAGCAGGGCTCCTCCTTCCCCCAGGTCAGCTCGGGAGAATTGGCCAGAAACCAGCGCAGATTGTCCAACTGCTTTGGATAGGGCGGCGAGTTGGTCATAAGGCCCAGATTCTCCTCATACACCGTCAGCATCCCCGGCCGCTCCGGGTCTGCGGCCTCCAAAATGACGCACTTTCCCGACCTGTCCACGAACATATAGTGGACATTGGCGGGAACCATCTCCCACTCCGCGGGCACATCCAGGATCTGGATCTTTTCCGCGGCCTTGGCCACCTCCGCTGTCGAGACGCAGTTCCCCAGCAGCCAGGTCACCAGTTCCATCCCCATGATCCCCAGGTAACCGGGCTGAGCCGTGGGCGCGCTGGTGCCGTCGTAGAGCGCCAGCAGTCCTCCCGTCAGTCCCGCGTCATTGATCCCGTCCAGGAGCCATGTATCCAGAGGGCTGTAGGTGACCCCCAGCAGGGCGTGCTTGAGCGTCAGCTTCTCTCCCCCGCTGAGATCCAGGCGCTTTCCCTTGGGAACGGAGACCATATGGCTCCCCTCTTCCCAGATGTTCCCCCCAATGTCACAGGTGCGGAACCAGTACGGTTTCCCAGCGTTGGAGGTCAGCTTAACCGCTGTGCAGTCGGAAACGAACATGAAGAATTCCTCCCAAATAGAATGTCGGAGTTGGATCCGGCGCCTCTGCCGGATCCCGGCTCTCCATCCTATTCTTCCCCCTTCTCCAGCTGTTCCCAAAATTCTTTTGCCCTGACCCCCGGCAGCCACCGCCTGCAGTCGCCGCCCACTCCTTCCCGGAACTGGCAGGCAGCGGCGTAATCGCACCACTGGCAGGCATTGTGCTGGGGGCCGCGCCAGAAGGGATCGGCGGCAATATTCCCCGCCGAAAGCTCGGCGGCCACATCCTCCAGCACCTTCCGGGTGTGCCGTTCCAGCCGCCCCAGCCGCTCGGCGGAGACCAGGGCGTCCCCGGTGAGCGCTCCGCTGGTCTTGCTCAGGCGCAGGGGCAGGAACCGGGGGCCTTCCTCTCCCCCATGCTCCATGGCCTGGAGCACGTCCGCCTCCTCCAGTACCAGGCCCTTGCGCCGCAGCTGGCTGTCCACCGCCTTCTGCCGCTCTTCCTCAGTCATCTCCCGGCTCCCGGCCACCACCGTATCCCGGGCGGGGAGATAGAGCACTCCCGCGGGAACGATCTCCCTGCCAAAGAGGGCCTTTCCCTCCTCCCGGAGGGTAAAGAGGTAGAGGAGCATTTGCAGTCCCAGGCCGTTCCACACGTCCGTAAGGTCAAAGCTCTTCCGTCCGGTCTTGTAGTCCACCACCCGCAGATAGAGCTTGCCGTCCTTTTCCCAGCCGTCCACCCGGTCCACAAAGCCGGAGACCGACACCGTGAGGCCGTCCACGGTGAGCTCCACCGGCGGCAGCTCCTTGTCCTTCCCAAAGCCCAGCTCGAAGGCGATGGGCTTAAAGTCGGAGCGGGAGAGCTCCTCGCAGACGTTCTTCACCACGGCGTACACCGACTTTTCCAGCCGGCGGAAGAGATAGCGGAACCGGGGGGTCTCCCCCTCCAGACCGCCCAGCTCTTCCTCCACGTACCGCTCCACCACGGCGGAGACCTCTTCCCGGCTGGGGATGGCCTCACCCTGCCGCTCCTTGAGGATGTGCTCCAGCACGTAGTGGACGAAGGTGCCGTATTCCGGGGCCTGGAATCCGGCGGATCTCCGGGCTTTGGCCTTCAGCCCGTACTGCATAAAATAGGAAAAATGGCAGGAGTTGTACTTGTCCAGCCGGGAGGCGGACATGGGCACCCGGAGGCCATAGAGGCTCTCCACCGAGGGGCGGGTCAGGCTCCCCCGCTCCATGCCCTGGGCCCGCTCCACCCGTTCCACCAGGGGCGCGTACTGCGGGATCGCCTTCAGCGCCGCCCCCACCCGGGCCTGCCGTCCCGCCAGCTCCAAAGCGGGCCGGGGCGCCGCCAGGCGGAAGGCGTCCTTCAGGTTCCCCTCGTCCACCACGGCCAGGTCGGGGAAAAGGGTGCGCAGCTTCTTCACCAGAAAGGAGGGCTGCCGCTCCTCTCCGCCGCTGTCCCGGGTGGGCCAGCTCACCACCAGCCGTTCCGAGGGCAGGGCGCAGGTCTCATAGACAATGGTCATCTCCCGCCAGAGCTTGTCGGTCAGCTTGGGCGCGCTTTCCAAACCGTAGGCGGCCAGTACCGCCCGGTCATCGTCGTTCATCAGGCCGGGGGAGGGCGCCGCGGCGGGAATAGAGCCGTCGTCCGCCCCCAGTACATAAAGGACTTTGCAGTATTTGTGCGCCAGCCGGGGCATCTCCCCCGCCGTGATCTGATCCAGCGACACGGGAATGGCCCCCACCTGGTATTGGGAGAGCACCAGCTTGAACAGCCGGGTAAACTCCTCCCAGTCCATGGGGGTGTCTCCCAGCAGCTCGGCGCACTGCTCCAGTGCGGCGCAGAGGATCTCCCACAGCTGCCCATACTCGGCGGCCAGTTCCTCCCGGCCCCTCTCCCGCAGGGTCTGGGCGCGCTGGGTCAGCCGCTGGGCCAGGCCGATGTCCTCCAGATAGCCGTAAAGGGCCAGGGCCAGTCCCCGGCCGGTCTTCTCCTGGGTCAGACGCAGTTTTTCCAAGGGGGCGGCCACCTTGCGCCGGAGGGCGTCCAGCTCCGCCACCGCCGCCCGCTCCCCATCGTGCCATACCCCGCCGTAACCGTCTGGGTGCATATTCCACTCGCTCTTCTGCGTCCAGCGGCTTCCCCGAACGTCCCATTTGAGCACGTAGTTCTCCAGCCGGTCTACCTCGTCGAGGGTAAGCCCCGCCAGGCCGGTCTTGAGGCAGCGGAACACATCCTCATAGCGGTAATCTCCCGCCACCGCGTCCAGGGCGGCGGTGATGAGGGTCAGGATGGGCTTTTGCAGCACGTCGTCCATGCGGGCCAGGAACACGGGAAGGCCGTACCGGGGAAAGATCTGGTCGATAAGCGGGCCATAGACCTCCATGCTTCGGGCGGTGACCGCCAGCTCCCGGCAGCGGTAGCCCTCCTCCCGGAGCAGCCGCCGCAGCTCGGCGGCGCACCGCTCCACCTCGGCGTAAGGACTGCCGGCCCGGTAGAGCTCCACCTCCCGGGGCGCGCCCTTCAACGGCACGATCACCGGCTCAAAGAGGCGGCGCTCCACCTGCTTCAGCGTCTCCGCGCCCGGGGCGGAACGCTCCGTGCGCACCTGGGCCTCTGCCTCCACACCGCAGCGGCGGGCCAGGTCGATGAGCTTCCAGGCCGTCCGCCGGGCGGGGGCGAACACATCCTCGTCACTGCCCTCCAGAGCGTTGCAGGTAAGGGCCACAGTGACGGACTGCGCCTGGGTCAGAAGCTGCTCCAACACCAGCCGCTCCTGGGCGGTAAAGTCGGTAAAGGCGTCGAAATAGATATCCTTTCCCCTGGCCCAGGGGCATGTCTCCAGAACGTGGGCCAGCTTGGTGAGCCTGTCCCTCGGGTCGGCCCCCTTCGTCTCCGTAAAGGCGTCGTAGGCGCCCAAAATGAGAGACAGATCGTAGAATTTGTCCCCGATCTCGCCGGGCTTTCCCTGCTCCGCCTCCAACTCTCCAGACACCTCCAGCAGCCGCTGGGCGGTGATGGAGGCGGCCTTGCACTCGTCCACTGTGGCCGCCAGCTGGGCGAGAAACTGGGGCTTCCGGGAGGGGCGGGCATAGACCCGAAGCTCCTCCGCCACAGCCTTTAAGGCCACGTCCATCAAAAGCAGCCGGCCGCCCGCGTCCAGGGTGGGCTCCGCCAGTCCGCCATGGACGGAGAAGACCCGGCTGGCCAGCCGGGTGAAGGAGAGCACCTCGGCGTGGAGGCTGACCGCGTTGCCCGCCACGGCGCAGAGATTCCGCTCCGCGTCGTGGGAGTGCTGCTCGGGAACAATGAGCACCTGAGGCCGGCTACTGGCCCTCTGGGCGATGGTCTTCAGCATATCGGCGGACTTGCCGGTGCCCGCCCGGCCTAAGATCAGCTTGAGCACGACGCCGCCTCCTTTCCCGGAATTTTGCCGTTTTCCGCTATTATAACACAGATAAGCAAAAAAAGAACCACCGGAAGCTCCACACAAACCCAAAACCTCAAATTTGGAAATCCCCAACGGGGCACAGCCCGCCGTGCCCGCCTGGGCCGTCCCCCGCCGGGGCAAAAGGGCGCAAAACAGCCCGGACACAGAAATGTCCGGGCTGTTTTGCGTCACAGGGTCTCCCCCTTTGACGCACATATCGCATTTTTATAAAAGGCCGGTTTAATATTCGCAGTGAAAACGCGCTTTGAACTCGCCGATCAGTTCATCACGAAAATCGGGATGGGCAATGCCGATCAGCGCACGGGCCCGCTGACGCAAAGTATGCCCCTTCAATTGGGCAATTCCGTACTCCGTCACCACATAGTCCACATCGCACCGGCCGGTGGTAACGGCGGCCCCCGTGTCCAGCAGAGGAACGATCTTGGAGGTCTTTCCCTTTACCGTGGAGGACATGGCGATAATCGCCCGGCCGCCCTTGCTCCGGGCCGCTCCCCGAATGAAGTCCACCTGGCCGCCGGTACCGGAGATCTGCGTCATGCCAATGGTCTCAGAGGCCACCTGCCCCATCAGATCCACCTGCACGCAGGAGTTGATGGACACCATGTTCTCATTCTGAGCGATCACATAGGGGTCGTTGACATAGTCCACCGGAGCCATGTACACGTCGGGATTGTGATCCACAAAGTCATACAGGCGCTGCGTCCCCATCAGAAAGGTCGCCACATACTTGCCCCGCCGAAGGGTCTTTTTCCCATTGGTGATCGCCCCAGCCTCCGCAAGCTCCACCACTCCGTCGGAGAACATTTCAGAGTGGATCCCCAGATCCTTTTTATCCTTCAAAAACAGCAGCACTGCATCGGGGATCGCGCCGATCCCCAGTTGAAGGGTGTCGCCGTCCCGGATCAGGGTGGCAACGTTCTTTCCAATGGCCTCCTCCACCGGGCCGATCTTGGGCGGCGCCAGAGGGATGGTGGGGGCGTTGTGGAGCACGAAACAGTCGATATCCTCCACCGCGATCTCGCTTGCGCCGTTCGTATAGGGCATGCACTCGTTGACCTGCGCGATCACGATTTTTGCCGCGGCGGCCGCGGCCATAGTGTAATCCACGGAGACCCCCAGAGAACACATCCCGTGCTCGTTGGGGGGCGTGACCTGGACCAGCGCCACATCCACTGGCAGGGTGCTCTGGAAGAGGGCGGGGATCTCGCTGAAATAACAGGGAGTGAAGTCTCCCCGTCCCTCCGCCACAGCGGCCTTGGTGGACGCGCCCACAAACAGGGCATTGTGGCGGAAATTCTTGCTGTACTCCGGCGCGCAATATTCCGAGTTCCCCTTGGCCACCATGTGAACGATCTCAACATTTTCATAGGCGGCGGCGTTGCGCACCATGGCGTCGACCAGATGCGAGGGCTCCGCGCAGGCGTGCCCCACCACCACCCGGTCGCCGGACTTGATCCGCTTCACTGCCGCGGCGGCGTCGGTAATGTGGGCTTCATAATAGGTCTTCCAATCCATCTTGTCCGCTCCTTTGCAGTATCATCAGCTCATCGGCGGCCCGGGGGACATCCTCTTCCTGGCACAGCATCACCACAGGTGCGTCCCCCAGTCCCTCCAGGCCGGCGCACCGGGCGGAGCAGCCGCACACCACCGCCAGCGCGTCATACCCCTTTCCGGAAGCGGCATTGACGAAGGCGGCACCGGGGCAGCTCTCCTTCAGGCGCCGGACGGCTGCAGCCCGGTCATATCTCGGGTTGCAGCCGCCGCAGTATTTGATCCCGACGGTCATGGGCGGTTCCGGGTCAATATGGCTCTGGCCTGAGCCACCAGATCCTCGTCTACCCCGTCCACCAGGATCACATCCTTTACTTGTGGAACCGCTTCGGTGATGGCGCCGCGGATGAGCTCCTCCGTCGTAATGGAGGCCGCCGGACAGTCGGAGCAACATCCCAGCAGTTCAAAGCGATACACTCCGTTTTCATACCCGATGGAGCGGATCTCCCCTCCGTGCATAGCCAGTTGGGGCCGAACCTGCTCGTTGAGAACCTGCTCGATCTGTTCCAGCATCCTCTTCTCCTCCTTGACAGGCGAACGCGTTGCGCCGGTAGTCTCCGAAGCGGCTCCACGGCAGATCATTCGGTGATATGGGCCAGCTTCTTGGCCAGTTCCTTCTTGTGTTCCAGGTTCCCCTGCCGGGCGATCATGATCCGCTGGGCCTGGGGAGAGCCGGCGCCGTGCATGCTCTCGGTGCGGTAGCCCACCGCCGCGGTGCCCAGGGCGAGATTCTCGATCAAACGCATGATGCGCAGCCGGTTCTCCGTGGACACCGTGTTGATCCCTCTCAGATACTTGTCGATCACGGGCCCCAGCTTCTCGTCCCGGAAGTCGGCCTCCGAGGGGGCGGTCACCATCAGGCCACCGGCCACGTCCTCCGCCAGGCGGACGATCTCATAGGGGAAGCGGGTAACGTTCTGCTTGCACACGTTGGCCAGCAGCAGGTCAATGATGTAGTTGCCGCTCTCGGTGGGGTGGCCCTCAGCGGAGCAGGCGATGCCGCAGCAGTACAGGGTCTCATTCAGATGGGTCATCTCAATGAGCTTGTCCTTGATGTGGCTGGCCTTGGCCGCGCCGTTGTAATCGGCGGCCACGGCGGCGGCGCCGATGAGCACATCGCCCACGCCCACCTTGCATCCGCCATAGCTCTGCCGGTGGTAGCCGGCGAAGCGCTCCACCATCATTCCGGCAAACTCCGTCTCCCCGTTGAGGAAAATGCGCTCGTTGGGAACGAACACATCGTCAAACACGGTCAGGGCCTCCACGCCGCCAAACTCGGCGTTGCCCACGTCCATATCGGAGTTCTCCAGCTTGCGGGTGTCGCAGCTCTGGCGGCCAATGATCATGTAAATGCCCTTGGTGTCCATGGGAACTGCGAAGGAGACCGCATAGTCCTTATCCTCCGGCTTCATGGACTGGGTGGGCATCACGATGATCTCATGGCTGTTCAGCGCGCCGGTCTGATGCATTTTCGCGCCCCGCACCACGATGCCGTCGGGGCGGCGCTCCACCACCCGCAGAAACAGGTCGGGATCCTCCTGGGCGTGAGGGGCCTTGGAGCGGTCGCCCTTCACGTCGGTCATGGCCCCGTCCACCGTCAGGTCGTTGGCCTGGCAGTAGGTCATGAATTTCCGGAAATTTTCATGGTAGCTGGTTCCACACTTCTTATCGGTCTCATAGGTGGTGGAGAACACGGCGTTAAAGGCGTCCATACCCACGCAGCGCTGGAAGCAGGCGGCGGTCTTCTGGCCCAGCAGCCGCTGCATCTTCACCTTCTTGATCAAATCGTCGGTGGACTGGTGGATGTGGGTAAAACGGTTCACCCGCTCCCCGGTGTAGGGGGAAACGGCGGTCATAAGATCCTCGTATTCCGGCATCTGGGCCAGGTCATAGGTCATGCGCACACTGTTGAGGGAGGGGCGCAGGATGGGGTCGTCCACAGGGGATTCCACCCGCTTGCCGAACATGTAGACCTGCATATTCATCTTTCGGATGGATTCGATGTACTGTTCGCCGGTCATGAGAGCCATAGTGATTCCTCCTCGGTGATCATGTCAATACAGTTCCTGATAAATTTTCAGCACCCGGGCCTCATCCAGGGGGACAAAATTGTTGCCCATCAGCCGGCCCTGGGTCTCCATCACGCTCTTGGTGAACACGGCCAACTCCTCCTGCCGAACGCCGTACTCATGCAGCGCCTTTTTGGGCAGGATCTGATCGAGCAGCTCCTCCAGCTTGTCATAGACCTGGGCCACATCACAGCCCAGCAGCCCGGCCAAATAGGCGTTCATCACCGCGATCTCGCCGTCCTGCTTGATCTCCATGTAATTTTTCAGAACGCCGGTAAACATGGCGTAGTTGCTCTCCCCGTGGGGGACATGGTATGTCCCCCCCAGAGGATAGCTCATGGCGTGTACGGCCGCGCAGCCGGCGGTGCCGAAGGCAAGCCCCGCATAGTTGGAGGCGATGAGGAAATCCTTCAGCAGCGGCAGCCGGGCCTGCTCCCCCTCCCGGGCGATCACCTGATAGCCCCGGATGATCATTTCGATGGCCTTATAGCCAAAGAGCTTGGTATAAGCTGTGGCCTTGGGGGACAGAGAGGACTCCACGGCGTGAACCAGGGCGTCGATGGAGCTGGTGGCGAACACCGCGAAGGGAAGGCCCTTCAAAAGCTCCGGGATCAGAATGGCTGCGTCGGCGTACATGGCGGGGCCCACCAGTCCCATCTTGGTGCCCAAGCGGGTGCGGTTCAGGATGGAGATGTTTGTGACCTCACTGCCAGTGCCGCAGGTGGTGGGCAGGATGATGAGGCTGCGCCGCTTGGGCAGCTCCGGGGCCATATCGTAGAGGGCGTCGATGGACTCCTCTCCGGCCACGGCCAACACCTTCGCGATGTCGATGATCGTGCCGCCGCCGATGGCGACGATCCGCTTGCAGCCCGCTTTGACCATATCGCGGACAATGGCCTCCGTCATAACGTCGGTGGGCTCCCCCGCTCCGTACTTCTCCTGGTAGATGACGGAGCACTCCAGCCCCATCTCTCCGAAGTAAGGCCGGTAGATATACTCATTGGTGAGGATCAGATCGGAAGCGTCCAGATGAAATTCCTCAACAAATTCCCGGCAGGTATCGAAGCTGTACAGCTCAGGCTTGAAAATGATCTCTCTCATGCGTCCTCGCCCTTTCCGGCAGCGGCCGCGGCTTGATTTATCTTATTCTGGCGGATCATACGGGGGATGGAGATAAAGATGGGGATGATGATAGTGAACAGAGCGATGTTGCCCAGAGCGGTGTAGCCCTTTTTGACCAGGGTGATCAGGCCCACCGAGGACAGGAGACCGCAGGCCAGCAGGAAGGCAAAGGACAGGACGAAGAACTTGACCTTGTGGGAGACCTTCTCTGTCTTCCAGACCTTGGCCCAGCGGTTGGAGAAGTTGAAGGTGAAGCTGGGGGCGGTGGAGATCACGGCCAGCATCACGACCACCCAATAGATAGCGGTGAGCGCGGAAGAGAAGTACTTCTGGCAGATCATCAGAATGGGGGTGCCGGAAATGACCTCGGGCATAAAGGGCAGAACGATGGCGCCGGTGATGCCGAAGAGCAGGGTGACCAGAACGCCCATCATCACGCCGGAGCCAATGGCATCCCGGCGATCCCGCAGCTGGTCGGCGTAGTTACTCATGGTGGAGCCCCAGGCAGAGGTGTTGAAGCAGTAGGACAGGAACAGGAAGAAGTGGGCCTTCACCGTAGTGCCGGTCCAGTCCAGGCCCTCCTGGAAATTGCCGATGCGGCTTGCGAGCACGTCGCCCCGAATGTTGATAACGGCGGCCAGGATCACCACAAGGGCGACGATCAGGGCGATGGTCATAGCGGAGTTGAACTTGCGCAGGAACGCCGCGCCGTACATGGTGAGGAATGCAAAGAGAACAATGCCGAGGATGGTAGCCGCAAGCATGGGAACGCCGAACAGGGAGTTCATCAGCTCGCTGAACAGGGCCACGGTGGCGGCCACGTTGACCAGACCCTTGAGGGTGGTGAAAATGTCAAAAAAGACTGTGACAATGGCGCGGATCAAGGGGTTGGACTGAGGCTTATCCACGCCGTAAAGGGCCAGATAGTACTCATTGTAGTTGTTGACCTTGTAGACACGCACAAATTCCAGGCCCACAGCACAGAAGAAGGACATGAAGGCACAGAACATGGCCAGCCACACGATGGCCCAGCCGCCGCCCAGGGTGACAATGTAAGTAGACGCATAGGTACCGGCAGCCATGTTCGCGCCGCAGTAGGTACCGAACATCAGGGCTCCCAGGCCAAACCAGATCGAAAATGTTTTTGCGAAACCGCCTTTTTCTTTCTTTTCCATAATGTTTTCTCCTTTCTCTGTTGAAACACAAATGTATGGCTCACTGGGTCATGATCTTGAGAATGGTACGGTCTGTACCCCGCATCCCCTCCTTGGCCAGGACACCCACATTGACCACCGTATCGTGAAGATCCCCGCCAATGATACCGTCTCCGGGCTGGAAGTTGTTGCCGCTGAGATACATTTTGTAGCCCAGGATCCCCGCGTCCACGCTCTCGGCGATCTTGGCCGCGCAGGAGGGCTTTGCCCCGTCGCAAATGGTGCCGGACAGGATGGCTACAGCGTTGATGATGGTGTGGCCGATGGCCTTCTCATCCGCCCCCTGGAGGTAGGCGATGGCGGCCCCGGCCCCTACGCCGGCACTGATGGCGCCGCAGTAGGCGGAGAGCACCCCGATGCCCGCCTTCTGGTAGCAGGTCACCAGGTCGCTGACAATAAGGGCCCGGTACATCTTTTCCTCACTGACGCCCAGGTGCTTGGCGTACCGGTAAACCGGCATGGAAGCGGTGATCCCCTGGTTGCCGGAGCCGGAGACGATGACCACCGGCATCTCACAGCCGCTCATCCGGGCATCGCTGCCCGCGGCGGCCCAGGCCCGGGCCTCGAACTTGATGTCATCCCCGTACTCCTGCAGAAGAGTGGAGCCAATGTTGGCGCCCCAGCTGTTCTTCAAGCCCTCCTCGGCAATGGCGCTGTTACAGCGCAGCTGCCGCTCCAGCAGATCCTTTACCAGGGAGAGATCCACCTCGTTGGCAAAGGCCAGGATATTGGGCAGGCTCAGAAGGCTTCGGTCGGCCTCTTCCCCGTTGCCGGTCGTGTCATCCAGGGCTTTTTCCAGCTGGATCTTGCCATCCTTTTCGATGTAGACAATATTGTTGTGGTGGTCGGCGATCCGCACCGTGGCCCAGTGTTCCCCAGCCCAGCCGGTGAGCTGAATGTCCAGCAGGTGGGGGGTGTCGGGACAGACGATCTCAATGGGCGTGTTCTCGCTGTAGGCGGCAATGGCCGGATGCCTGGCCTTGTCCACCGAGGAGATGACCTGGAGCTCCCGGTCGGCGTCCCCGGCCACCACACCGGCGGCGATGGCCGCCTTGGTGCCCTTGAGCCCGCCGGTATTGGGCACGATCACGCTCTTCACATTCTTCAGAATGTTGCCGGAGACCTCGGCCCGGATCTTCTCCGGCTCCGCCCCCAGGATCTGACGCATTTTCGCCGCGCAGTAGGCCAGGGCGATGGGCTCGGTACAGCCCGTGGCCATCTTCAGTTCTTCGTTCAAAATGCCCACAAAGGCAGCTTGGATCTCAGGTGTCAGCATGGTGTTTTCTCCTTAATGCTTTTCGGCATACTCAATGGCAGCGTCGCGAACCCAATTGAACCGGTCGTCATCAATGTTGTAGGGCACGGTGCAGTCGGCGCCGATCATAACGCCCACCTGGCCGCACTCGTCCAGGATCTTCCAGGTGGCCTCCTTGACCTCTTCCCTGGTTCCCTTGTCAATAATGCCATCCTGGGCAAAGCCGCCGAAGACAGGCTTGCCACCGAAGACCTTTCTGCCCTCGCTGAGGGAGACCTTCTCCGCATATACGGCAATGTTATACGCCGCGGCGGGATAGTTCTTGAACAGCTCCAGGTTGTTGCGCGCACCGGTGAAGCCGCAGATATGCAGCAGGTTGATGGCGCTGAGCTTGTTGGCGTGTTCCATGACCCGCAGGTCGGAGGGAGTGACGAACTTGGTGAACATCTCGTCGGGGAAATACTGGTTGCGGTTCTGAACGCTGAAGTACATTCCGTCCACGCCGCACTCCTTCAGAAGCATCTCGTTGTACTCGATGATGGTATCGGTGAGAATGTCCAGGGCGCAGAACACGGAGTCGGGATCTTCCTCCAGCCATTTGGGAAGACGGGGATTGGGGTTGGTCATGCCGTCCAGGCTGCCCCGCAGCACCCGGATGGCGGAGAAGCCGGTGGCATAGATGGGGGCATCCTTGCCCTCGTAGATCTCCATGACCCGCTGGGTCAGCTCCTTGGTCTTCTTGCCAAACAGGGAGTTCACGGAGGGGGGCTGGATCTTCCGCAGGTCAGAGGGCTTCTCCACGAAGGAGGTGTCCAGAGGCAAAACCATCAGAGAGTCATTCATAACCTTGATCACATCGGGATCAAAGACAGCCAGAGCTTCCCGGTGACCTTCGATGTTCCTCTCGAAAGCCTCAGGCAGTTCCAAACCCTTTTCCATCAGATCAGGGCCACAGAAATGGTGGAAAAAGGCCACAGGAACGCGATCTACGGGCTCATTTGCCAGGAATTTCATGAATCTTTCACGCTTTGTCATAGAACTACCTCTTTCTTTCTCAAATTTAGGATTTGACATCCTTGCCATATTTAGATTATCATAGAAGTGGTTTTTTGTATAATATATCAATGGAATGGCATATGAAAAAAAGCTATACCATAGAGAGTGGAGGTACTGGAATGAAGCTAAAGACATTAGAATACTTCATTACCCTGGCAGAATCCCGCTCCATCAATGAAGCCGCGCAGAAGCTGTATATTGCCCAACCCAGCCTGACTAAATCTCTTCAGCTTTTCGAAGAAGAGGTCGGCTGCCGCCTGTTTTATCGTGACAAGGCGGGGATCCGCCTGACAGAGGCAGGGAAAAAGGTTTTGCCGGAAGCAAAGCAGATCGTGTCCTATTATAACGGCTGGCTGACCCTTTCCCAGCAGTGCGCCCTAAAGGTAGTCAATATTTACATCCAGCATTCCTTTCCGAATTTCCTGCTGCCCGAGGTGATCTTGAACTTCAAAAAGCGGCACCCCGACATTCAGGTCAGCTGCCAGCTGTGCCCCACCCCCGAGCAGTATATTTCTCAAGACATCGAGCAGCCCGCCCTGACGCTTTTTGTCTGCGGCGCAAAAAATCCCATCGAGAACTACAGCAAGCTGCAGGGAAATCCACCGATGATCCTCTTTCACGGGGCATACCGCTGTCTGACCAACAGTCAGAGCAGCCTGGCAGGCCGGAACTGCGTCACGCCGGAAGACCTCAAGCACCGCTTCTGTGTCCTGCGTTCCAGCGCGGAAGCTCGCACCCCAGTCATTTCCGCCCTGTTGGACTGGCTGTCCCCTGTCGTTCCGCCCGAACAGTTTATCCGCTCAGAATCGGTGGAAAGCATCATTAAAATGGCGGAGACCCACGACGACGTGTACGCCCTTTCCTATTACCCGATCCTCAACCGGTATGAAGGGATCCACACCGGGAAGCTGATCAGCATTCCTTTTGCGGACGATTGCGGTGACGGGGAGCTGTGTCTGTTTTACTCCAAACGGGCTTGTCAGCGGCATCCAGAGCTTCGGGAGCTGGTGGACGAGATCTACAAGAGCAGCCAATCCTTTATGGAGGAAACGGGAGATTGACCCCCTCCAAGGGATATCCATACAGCAAAAAGCAGGAGCGGGGGGGGGGGGGGGGGGGGGGGGGGGGGGGGGGGGGGGGGGGGGGGGGGGGGGGGGGGGGGGGGGGGGGGGGGGGGG
>NZ_CALPCU010000017.1:0-46678 GCF_943193085.1 Vermiculatibacterium agrestimuris
GGCCGCTCCTCCGGGCGGCCGCTTTTTTACACTTCCAGGGCGGATACGCCGCCGGACGCTGGACAAAGCCTCCGGCCCATGATAAAATGACTGCGTATTTGGGAATTCACGGCCCTGTGGGCCGGAGGAAAGAAAAAGGGAGCTTTTCCTATGAACGATATCATCCTTTTGAAGCTGGGCGAGCTGGTCTTGAAGGGCCTGAACCGCCACAATTTTGAGGAACAGCTTATGGCCAATGCCCGCCGCAGGCTCCACACCTGCGGCGAGTTCAAGGTCTCCACCAAGCAATCCATCACCTATGTGGAGCCCAAGGGCGATGACTGCGACATGGACGCCGCCTTCGAGGCCATGAAAAAGGTCTTTGGCGCGGCGGGGGTGTGCCGCTGCCGGGCCTGTGAGAAGGATAAGGAGGCCATGCTCTCCGCCGTCAAGGAGTTCCTTGGCCCTCAGCTTTTGGCGGCCAAGACCTTCAAGGTGGAGTGCAAGCGCTCCGACAAGGCCTTTCCCCTGAACTCCATCCAGCTGGCGCAGTATCTGGGCGGGGAGCTGGACGACGCCTATCCCCACCTTACCGCCGATATGCACCATCCAGATCTCACGGTCTATGTGGAGGTGCGGGACACCGCCGCCTTCGTCCATGGCGACACTGAGCCCGGCGCCGGCGGCCTTCCCGTGGGCATGGGCGGCCGGGCTGTGAGCCTTCTGTCCGGGGGGATTGACTCCCCCGTGGCCTCCTGGATGATGGCCAAGCGGGGATTGTGTTTGGAAATGGTGCACTTTTTCTCCTACCCCTACACCTCTCCGGAGGCCAAACAGAAGGTGCTGGATCTGGCGAAGATCCTGACCCCCTGGACGGGCCGGCTGGTAGTCCATGTGGTGCCCTTCACTGCCATTCAGGAGGAGCTGCGCCGCTCCTGCCCCGAGGAGCTCTTTACCATCCTGATGCGCCGGTTTATGATGCGCATTGCCGGGGCGGTGGCGAAGCGCACCGGCGCCGGCGCCCTGGTCACCGGCGAGAGCTTGGGCCAGGTGGCCTCCCAGACCATGGAGGCCATGCGCTGCACCGGCGCGGTCACCGACCTGCCCATCTTCCGCCCGGTGGTGGGCATGGACAAGGAGGAGATCGTGCGCATTTCCCGGAAGATCGGGGCCTTTGAGACCTCCATCCTCCCCTACGAGGACTGCTGTACTGTATTTACTCCCAAGCACCCCCGGCTCAAGCCCACCCTGGCCGAGTGCCTGCGGGCGGAGGAGAAGCTGGACGTGGAGGGCCTGGTGCAGGCCGCTGTAGACGGCGTCGAGCGCATCCACATCAGCGCCGATAAGGGCTGAAAAGAGAAAAAAGCCCCCCGGACGATCGTCCGGGGGGCTTTTTGTTTTCCTTGAAAACCAGGCGGGGAAACTGTCTTACTTGTACAGCTCCACCAGTCTGGTCAGGTGCTCGTACCGGGCCTTGGCAGCCTCCTCGTTCTTGGCGAAGAGCTCCTTGGCGCGCTCGGGGAAGGAGCGGGTCAGAGCGGAGTAACGGGCCTCGTTCATCAGGAACTCCTGATAGCCGCCAGCGGGGGCCTTGGAATCCAGGGTGAAGGGGTTCTTGCCCTCGGCCTTGGCGGCGGGGTTGAACCGGAACAGGTTCCAGTAGCCGCACTCCACGGCCTTCTTCATCTCGTCCTGGCAGTGGAGCATGCCGCCCTTGATGGAGTGCATCTCACAGGGGGAGTAGCCGATGATGATGGAGGTGCCGTGATAGGCCTCGGCCTCGCGGATGGCGGTGAGGGTCTGGTTGGGATTGGCGCCCATGGCCACCTGGGCCACGTAGACGTAGCCGTAGCTCATGGCGATCTCAGCCAGGCTCTTCTTGGCGGTGTTCTTGCCGGCGGCGGCAAACTGGGCCACAGCGCCGAAGTTGGTGGCCTTGGAGGCCTGGCCGCCGGTGTTGGAGTAGACCTCGGTATCGAAGACGAAGACGTTCACGTCCTCGCCGGAGGCCAGAACATGATCCAGGCCGCCGAAGCCGATGTCGTAGGCCCAGCCGTCGCCGCCGAAGATCCAGATGGACTTCTTGGCCAGGAACTCCTTGTACTCCAGGATCTCCTTGCTGGCCTCGCAGCCGCACTTCTCCAGAGCGGCCACCAGAGCCTTGGTGGGCTCGGCATTGGCAGCGCCGTCGTCCTTGGTGTCCATCCAAGCCTGGATGGCGGATTTCACGTCAGCGGGAGCGCTGGCGGACAGAGCCTCCAGCTTGCCGGTCAGGCGGTCACGGATGGCCTTCTGGCCATAGTAGAAGCCCAGGCCGTGCTCGGCGTTGTCCTCAAAGAGGCTGTTGGCCCAAGCGGGACCCTTGCCCTCCTTGTTGACGGTGTAGGGGCTGGTAGCGGCCGGGCCGCCCCAGATGGAGGAGCAGCCGGTGGCGTTGGAGACGTACATCCGGTCGCCGCAGACCTGGGTCACCAGGCGGCCGTAAGCGGTCTCGGCACAGCCGGCGCAGGAGCCGGAGAACTCCAGCAGGGGCTGCTTGAACTGGCTGTCCTTCACGCTGGTCACACCGGTCATATCGGCCTTCTCGGCGACCTTATCCACACAGTAGTCGAAGGTGGCCTGCTGGCCCAGCTGGCTCTCCTGGGGCTCCATGGTGATGGCGTTGGTGGGGCAGATACCCACGCACACGCCGCAGCCCATGCAGTCCAGGGGGGAGACGGCCATGGTGTACTTGTACACGCCCTTGCCCTTGCCGGCCTTCACGTCCACGATCTTGGCGCCCGCGGGAGCGGCCTTGGCCTCCTCCTCAGTGAGGGCGAAGGGACGGATGGTGGCGTGGGGGCAGACGTAGGCGCACTGGTTGCACTGGATGCACTTGTCCTGATCCCAGGCGGGAACGGTGACGGCCACGCCCCGCTTCTCGTAAGCGGAAGCGCCCTGCTGGAAGGTGCCGTCCACGTGGCCGTTTTCATAGAAGGCGGACACGGGGAGGGAATCGCCGTCCATACGGCCGATGGGCTCCATCAGATCCTCCACCATCTTCACCACGGCGGGACGGCCCTTGTGGACAGAGACCTTGGGGGCGTCCTGAGCGGTGGCCCAGGAGGCGGGCACGTTGAACTTCTTGAAGGCGGTGGCGCCCAGGTCGATGGCCTTGTGGTTCATATCCACCACGTCCTGGCCCTTCTTCAGGTAGGAGTGGGTGGCGGCGTCCTTCATGAACTCGATGGCCTTGTCGGCGGGCATGATGTTGGCCAGAGCGAAGAAGGCGGACTGAAGGATGGTGTTGGTGCGCTTGCCCATGCCGATCTCGATAGCCAGGTCGATGGCGTTGATGGTGTAGACCTGAATGTTGTGCTCGGCGATGTAGCGCTTGGCCACGGCGGGCATGTGCTTATCCAGCTCCTCATCGCTCCACTGGCAGTTGATGAGGAAGGTGCCGCCGTCCTTCACGTCGCGAACCATGGGGAAGCCCTTGACAATGTAGGCGGGCACGTGGCAGGCCACGAAGTCGGCCTTGTTGATATAGTAGGGGGCGCGGATGGGCTTGTCGCCGAAGCGCAGGTGGCTCACCGTCACGCCGCCGGTCTTCTTGGAGTCGTACTGGAAGTACGCCTGGATATACTTGTCGGTGTGGTCGCCGATGATTTTGGTGGAGTTCTTGTTGGCACCCACGGTGCCGTCGCCGCCCAGACCCCAGAACTTGCACTCGATGGTGCCGGGGGTGGCGGTGTTGGGGCACTCGTGCTCGGGCAGGCTCAGGCCGGTGACGTCGTCCACGATGCCGATGGTGAACTCCCGCTTGGGGCTGGCCTTGCTCAGCTCCTCATAGACAGCGAAGACGCTGGAGGGCGGGGTGTCCTTGGAGCCCAGGCCGTACCGGCCGCCGATGACGGTCTTGTCGGTGACGCCCTGCTCGAACAGCGCGGAGATCACGTCCTGGTAGAGAGGCTCGCCCAGGCTGCCGGGCTCCTTGGTGCGGTCGAGCACGGCGATCTTCTTGGCGGTGGCGGGGATGGCGGCGATGAGCTTGTCGGCCCGGAAGGGGCGGTACAGGCGCACCTTGACCAGGCCCACCTTCTCGCCGTGGGCGTTGAGGTAGTCGATGACCTCCTCCGCCACGTCGCAGATGGAGCCCATGGCCACGATGACCCGGTCGGCGTCGGGGGCGCCATAGTAGTTGAACAGCTGATAGTCGGTGCCCAGCTTGGCGTTGACCTTGGCCATGTACTCTTCCACGATGCCGGGAACGGCGTCATAGTACTTGTTGCAGGCCTCGCGGTGCTGGAAGAAGATGTCGCCGTTCTCGTGAGAGCCGCGCATCACAGGATGCTCGGGGTTCAGAGCCCGGGCGCGGAACTCCTTGATGGCGTCCATGTCCACCATCTCGGCCAGATCGTCGTAGTCCCAGATCTGGATCTTCTGGATCTCGTGAGAGGTGCGGAAGCCGTCGAAGAAGTTGAGGAAGGGCACCCGGCCCTTGATGGCGGCCAGGTGGGCCACAGCGCCCAGATCCATGACCTCCTGGACGTTGCCCTCGGCCAGCATGGCAAAGCCGGTCTGGCGGCAGGCCATTACGTCGGAGTGATCGCCGAAGATGTTCAGGGCGTGGGTGGCCACGGTACGGGCGGACACGTGGAACACGCCGGGGAGCAGCTCACCGGAGATCTTGTACATGTTGGGGATCATGAGGAGCAGGCCCTGGGAAGCGGTGTAGGTAGTGGTCAGGGCGCCCGCGGCCAGGGAGCCGTGGACGGTGCCGGCGGCGCCGGCCTCAGACTGCATCTCGATGACCCGGACGGGGTTGCCGAAGATGTTCTTGCGGCCTGCGGCGGCCCACTGGTCGACATAGTCGGCCATGGGGCTGGACGGCGTGATGGGGTAGATGCCCGCCACCTCGGTAAACGCGTAGCTTACGTGCGCGGCCGCGGTGTTACCGTCCATAGATTTGAACTGTCTTGCCATGTTGAACGATTCCTCCTTCAGGTTATTTGCGCGATGATCGAATCGGTTATTAAGCATCGCCCCTATTCTATCACCTGTTTTGGCATTTGTAAACCGTCTGTTTGGGTTTGGAGAACATTTTTTTGTGTAAAAAACACGTTATTTTCTCAGGAATGGCAAAAAGCATGATAAATTGTACCGGGTCGTCTAATATTTCACACAGAGAGGGGAGATTTTTTGCCTTGCCGCCCTGTTTTGTGGTATACTACTGAAAAACCAGCGGAAAGGAAGTCTCTGCCATGCCCCATACTGCCGAGCTCATCGCGGTGGGAACGGAACTGCTCCTGGGTTCCATTGCCAACACCGACGCCCAGACCGTCTCCAAGGCCCTGTCCGCCCTGGGGATCAACGTCTACTTCCACACGGTGGTGGGGGACAATCCCCAGCGCCTGCGCCAGGCGGTGGAGACCGCCAAGACCCGGGCCGACGTGATCATCACCACCGGCGGCCTGGGCCCCACCTGCGACGACCTGACCAAGAACGTACTGGCCGCGTGCTTTGGGAAAAAGCTTATATATAATGAAGAGGCCGCCCGGCGGATGGAGGCCTATTTCCGCAAGCTCCATCCGGGAACGGGAAATATGACGGAGAACAACTACCAGCAGGCCTACCTTCCCGAGGGCTGCGTCCCCTTTCAAAACGACTGGGGCACCGCCCCGGGCTGTGGCTTTGAGGCGGAAGGGATCCACGTCCTCATGCTCCCCGGCCCCCCTTCGGAGTGCGGGCCCATGCTCCAATACCGGGCCATTCCCTACCTGTCCAAGCTCACCGACGGGGTCATCGTCAGCCGCTCCCTGCGGCTGTTCGGCATGGGGGAGTCCAGCGTGGAGAGCCGGCTGCGGGACAGGATGAATTCCATGACCAATCCCACCCTGGCTCCCTACGCCAAGGAGGGGGAGGTGGAGCTGCGCCTTACGGCCAAGGCCGCCGAGGAAACCGCCGCCCTGGCCCTCATCGCCCCGGCGGAGGCTGCGCTGAAAGAGCAGTTCGGCCCCCTGGTCTATGGGGTGGACGTGCCCTCCCTGGAGTGGGTGTGCCTGGAGCAGATGAAGGAAAAGGGGCTCACCCTCTCCGTTGCCGAGAGCTGTACCGGAGGGCTTGCCGCCAAGCGGTTCACCGACCTGCCGGGGGCCTCCGCCGTTTTCAAGGGCGGTGTGGTGAGTTATACCAATGAGGTGAAGGCCAATGTGCTGAAGGTGCCCCAGCCCCTTCTGGAGGAGCAGGGGGCGGTGTCCGAGCCGGTGGCCCGGGCCATGGCCCAGGGGGTCCGGGCGCTGACAGGCTCCGACCTGGCCCTGGCCTTCACCGGAGTGGCGGGCCCTGACAGCGACGACCGGGGCAACCCGGTGGGACTGGTGTATGTGGCCCTGGCCTGGGACGGAGGGGAGCACGTCCGGGAGATCCACGCCGCCGGCCCCCGCGACCGGGTGCGCACCGTGGCCGCCTCCCACGGGTTTGATCTGCTGCGCCGGCGGCTGGCCGGCCTGCCGCTGTAAAAAGGATAGAAAAAGCCCCGAACCAGACTGGTTCGGGGCTTTCTTTTCGCCTGTTTACTTCTTTTTGCTGGCAATGCGCATCCGCTCGCCGTGATCCAGCACCCGCTTGCGAAGGCGCAGGTTCTCCGGGGTGACCTCCAGCAGCTCGTCGTCGGCCAGGAACTCCAGATCCTGCTCCAGGCTCATCTGCCGGGGGGGCGTGAGGCGCAGGGCCTCGTCGGAGCCGGAGGCCCGCATGTTGGTCAGCTGCTTTTTCTTGCAGATGTTGACGCTGATGTCCTCCTGCTTGGGACACTCGCCCACGATCATGCCCGCGTAGACGGGCACGCCCGCGCCGATGAACAGCACGCCCCGCTCCTGGGCGTTGAACAGGCCGTAGGTCACCGCCTCGCCGGTCTCGAAGGCCACCAGGCTGCCCGTATTCCGCCGGGCGATCTCTCCCTTCATGGGGGCGTAGCACTCAAAGACAGAGGCCATGATGCCCTCCCCCTTGGTGGCGGTGAGGAACTCGTTGCGGTAGCCGAACAGGCCCCGGGAGGGCACCAGGAACTGTACCTTCATCCGGTCACCCACAGGGTTCATGTCCAGCATATCGCCCTTGCGCTTGCCGATGGCCTCGATGACAGAGCCCACATAGTCGGCGGGCACGTCCACCACCAGCCGCTCGATGGGCTCGCACTTTTTGCCGTCGATCTCCTGATAGAGCACCCGGGGGGGCGAGACCTGGAACTCGTAACCCTCCCGGCGCATGGTCTCGATGAGGATGGAAAGGCTCATCTCCCCCCGGCCGGCCACGTTGAAGGAGTCGGTGTTGTCGGTCTCGGTGACCCGGAGGGACACGTCCTTCAGGGTCTCCCGGAACAGCCGCTCCCGCAGCTGGCGGGAGGTGACGAACTTGCCCTCCCGGCCGGCAAAGGGGGAGTCGTTGACCGAGAAGGTCATCTCCAGGGTGGGGGCGGAGATCTTCACAAACTCCATGGGCTCGACGGCGGCGGGGGCGCAGATGGTGTCGCCAATGGTGATGTCGCCGATGCCGCTCATGGCGATGATATTGCCCGCTGTGGCCTCGGTGACGGGCACCTTGGCCAGGCCGTCATACTCGTAGATGGCGGTGGCCTTGGCCTTTTTTGGGGCGCTATCAGGGGTGTGGAAGTTGCACACCGCGATCTCATCGTTCTGCTTGATGGCGCCCCGCTCGATACGGCCGATGGCGATGCGGCCCACAAACTCGTTGTAGTCGATGGAGGAGACCAGCATCTGGAAGGGAGCGGCGGCGTCCGCCTCAGGGGCGGGGATATAGTCCAGAATGGTGTCGAACAGGGGCTGCAGATCCACTCCCGGCTCGTCAGGGGAGTAGCTGGCAGTGCCGTTGCGTCCGGAGCAGAAGAGGGTGGGGGAATCGAACTGCTCCTGGGTGGCGTTCAAGTCCATCAGCAGCTCCAGCACCTCGTCGCACACCTCGTGGATGCGCTGGTCGGGCCGGTCGATCTTGTTGACTACCACGATGACCCGGTGGCCCAGCTCCAGGGCCTTGGAGAGCACGAACCGGGTCTGGGGCATGGGGCCCTCGGCGGCGTCCACCAGAAGGATGACGCCGTTGACCATCTTCAAAATGCGCTCCACCTCGCCGCCGAAGTCGGCGTGGCCCGGGGTGTCCACGATGTTGATCTTCACGTCCTTATAGTGGACGGCGGTATTCTTGGCCAGGATGGTGATGCCCCGCTCCCGCTCCAGATCGCCGGAGTCCATGACCCGGTCTACAGTGGCCTGGTTTTCCCGGTAGATGCCGCCCTGCTTGAGCATCTCGTCCACCAGAGTGGTCTTGCCGTGGTCCACGTGGGCGATGATGGCCACGTTTCTCAAATGCTGATCCTGCACGTTTCGCACCTCAAATCCTTTTTTCTCAATACGGCTACACATTATACTCTAACAAACCGGGGAAATCAATCTTTTTCTTGCCATTTTCCCTGGCGGAGCGTATACTATTTCCACCTGAAAAGGGTGGAAAAATGGGAAAACCACCATTTCACCCGGGGGAATGTCTTACTTGAGAGGAGAATGTGAGATGAAGCACAAGGCAATGGCCGCTGTGCTGGCGCTGCTGCTGGTGACGCCGGCGATGGCGACGCAGCAGCAGGAGAACATGGCCTATGTCTCCCACCAGACGGTGGACGTGGATGGCGCCCCGGTGAGTTTTCAGATGTACGCGCTGAAGGACGAGTACGGCTTTGATATGAACTACGTCAAGCTCCGGGACATCGCCCAGATCCTCAACGGCACCCCCGCTCAGTTCAACGTGACCTGGGATGGAGCCATCAATATCGTCACAGGGCAGGCCTATGTGCCCAACGGCAGCGAAATGACCGACCCCTTCGGCGGGAAGGACTGGCCCTATCTCTTCAGCGACAGTGAAACCAAGGTCGACGGCGAGCGGGTGGACATTGGCGCTATTCTGCTGACAGACGCAGAGGATGGCGGCTTTACCTACTATCGCCTCCGGGATCTGGGCGCGGCCCTGGGCTTTGTGGTGGGCTGGGATGAGACCCGGGGCGTCTATGTGGAGACCGCCGGGACGGACGGGGACTGTGTGCGCCTGTCCACCCAGCAGTATGCCCTCCCCAGCGGTACGGTGAGCGCAAACGTGGTGAGTGTGGACATGACCGATCCCAGGGTCACGGTGAAGGCGGCCCTGCCCGACGGACAGCTGAACAACACCCGCAGCTTTCAGACTGTGGCACAGACCTCCGGCGCCCGGGCGGTGATCAACGCCAACTTCTTCAACTCGGGCAGTGCGGTGAAGGATCCGGTGGGCCATCTGATGATCGGTGGTGAGATGGTCTACGGAAGCAGCGGGCGTTCCACTCTGGCCATCACCGCAGACAACAGGGCCAGCATCGGCCGGCCGGGACTTTTTTACCGCATCGAGACCTGCGACGGCGGCGGCTATCTCTGGTGGGATGCCTTTGAGGTCAACCAGCTGGCGCAGATGGCAAATCAGGCGGTGCTCTACACCCCCGCCAGAGGGAGTTCCGCCCCGGTGAGCTACCCGGGCTTTGTGATGACGGTGTCCGGTGAGCGCCTCGCCGGCTACGCTTCGGTGGCGGCGGGGGATACCATCACCATCCCCGCCGACGGATATGCGGTTTATTTCAGCGCTGAGACGGCCTCCACGGACTGGCACTGCACGCCGGAGGAGGGGCGGCAGGTGAAAATGGCGCCCTACCTGCAGACGGACAACAACGAGCCTTTTTCCATGGAAAACGTGGTGACCATGGTCAGCGGCGCCCCCAGACTGGTGCGGGCCGGCGCCATAGAGACCTATGAGGAGCCTGAGGTCATTGCCGATGCCGGACGCTTCGGCTACGGGGTCAGCTCCCGGACGGCGGTGGGGCTCCGGGCGGATGGGACGCTCCTGCTGGTGAATTGTCCGGCCGCCACCATTCAGCAGATGCGGGAGCTTATGCTCCAGCTGGGCTGTGTGGAAGCCATCAATATGGACGGCGGCGCCTCCACAGGCATGTACTATAACGGCCAGTTCTTTTCCACTCCGGGTCGAGAGATCACCTCTACACTGCAAATTTTTGTGGCGGAGTAAGATGAGATAAGACAAAACCGCGCCCCATTGCGGCCCTGCAAAACAGGGATCGCAATGGGGCGCGGCGCATATTCAGGAGCATATTACAGGTGGAACTCCATGTCGCTGAGATCCTTGCGGTTGAGGCACCCGTGCTGGCACATGGCCATGGTTAGGGCCTTGGCGTCCCCGCCGTAGAGCCGGGAAATGAGCACCTCCGCCAGATCCCAGCCGTAGTCGGCCTTGGTAAAGCCGGCGGCATAGGTGGCCACGTCGGCGTCTTTGTCCACCACGATGGAGCCCTTTTCCGCCAGCCGGGTCAGCAGGGAACGGACGGTGGTGCGCTCCCACCCTCTGGTGTCCTTCAGGGTGCTCTGAAGCTCTTTGGCGGTCATGGCGGCCCCGGTGTCCCAGAGCACCTCCATCACAGAGAGCTCGGCCTCGGAAATGCGGCGGCTGGCGTAATCAGACATAGCGATCCCTCAATTCCTCTTATATAAAGCAACTATTTTTATAAGAATATACGATTTGGGGAGAAATGTCAAGATAAAGGGGCGGATATCCTGGTTTTCTTTGGAAAAGAGCGCCGGTATAACCGGGGGAATATTTGTCCACACTTTCCATAGAATGGTGAAGAAAGGAAGGTGGAGATCATGAAGGGAGGCAGAAAGGGCGTCTTTCGGGGCCGCCGGGGCCGGGAAGAGGAGGCTCTGCGCCTGGAGTTGGAGGGCAGCCTGGAGCAGACCCGTCTTCAGCTGGCCCAGGCCTACGCCGGGTTCAATTCCGTCACAGATCAGGAGCTGGTAGAGTCCTTTATCTATGAGATCCAGGCCCTTCAGGCCCGGTACTCCTACCTCCTGCGCCAGCGCAAGGCGCTGGAGGCGCAAAATGCCCCGGCGGAGGGCCCCCAGCCCTCCGCGCTGCCGGTGATGTGATGGGCCCCGGCGGTTTGAGCGACTCCCTGCCCTGGCTGGCAGGGAGTCTGCTGCTCGTGTTGGCCCTGTGTCTGCTGCGCCGGCCCCTGAGGTCGCTGCTGCGCCTCCTCGCCCGCACCGGGGTGGGTCTGGCCTTTTTGAGCCTGTTTGCCCCCCTGGGGAATTTCCTGGGAGTGGGCCTGGGGGTGAATCTTTTTAACGCGCTGGTGCTGGGACTCTTCGGCGCTCCCGGTTTCGGACTTCTGATGCTGCTGAAATGGACGCTGCGTACATAGGGTGAAAGCCCCCGCCAAACTCTGTTTGGCGGGGGCTTTCCCTGAAGTGAGGTATATTGAGGTGTAGAACGCGATGTTATTTCTCCGGATGGCACAGATCGTGTCCCGGACACTGGTCGCAGCCGCAGGAGCAGCCGCCTTTGCCACTCTTTCTGTTGCGGATGCCCCGGGCCACAATGGCCACGAAGATCCCCAGCACCACGAGACCGACCAGAACAGTGGACAAATTGGGCATAGGGTGCCTCCTTACTTGACCGCCGCGGCGGAGACGGAGCGGACAGTCAGGTCGTTCTTCTCATACTTATTCTTCCGCACCAGCAGGTAGACCATCCCCACCAGACACACAAGGGCGGCGACGGTACCCGGGCCGAAGGAGATCTCCCCGGCGATAAGCCCGCCGAGCTGATAGACCATGAGGCTCACCACATAGGCAAGACCGCACATATAGCCGATGGCGGCCCAAGTCCACTTGGCGTTGTTCATCTCCCGCTTGATGGCGCCCATAGCGGCGAAGCAGGGAGCGCAAAGAAGATTGAAGATCATGAAAGAGTAGGCGCTGAGGCCGGTGAAGGCCATCGCCACCTGGGCGGCAAAGTTGCTGCCCGGGAAGAGGACATGGAAGGTGGAGACCACATTCTCTTTGGCGATGAGGCCGGTGACAGTGGCCACGGTGGACTGCCAGTTGCCAAAGCCCAGAGGGGCGAAGATCCAGCAGACGGCTCCGCCGATGAGGGCCAGGATGGAGGCGTCGGAATCCTCCACCATCTGGAACACCCCGTCTACAAATCCGAAGCCCTGGAGGAACCAGAGGATGATGGAGGAGGCGAGGATCACGGTGCCCGCCCGTTTGATAAAGGACCAGCCCCGCTCCCAGGTGGCCCGGAGCACGTTGCCCACGCTGGGCACATGGTACTGGGGCAGCTCCATGACGAAGGGCGCCGGATCTCCGGCGAAGGCCTTTGTCTTTTTCAGCATGATGCCCGATACAATGATGGCCGCCACACCAATGAAATAGGCGGAGGTAGCCACCAGGGTGGAGCCGCCAAAGAGAGCCGCGGCAAACATGGCGATGATGGGCATTTTCGCCCCGCAGGGGATAAAGCAGGTGGTCATGATGGTCATGCGCCGGTCCCGTTCGTTTTCAATGGTGCGGGAGGCCATGACCCCGGGCACGCCGCAGCCGGTGCCCACCAGCATGGGGATAAAGCTCTTGCCGGAGAGGCCGAACTTGCGGAAGATCCGATCCATGATAAAGGCGATCCGGGCCATGTAACCCACATCCTCCAAAATGGATAGGAGCAGGAACAGCACCAGCATCTGGGGCACGAAGCCCAGCACCGCGCCCACGCCGCCGATGATGCCGTCCACGATGAGACCGCTGAGCCAGTCGGCACATTCAATGCGCTCCAGCCAATTCCCTACGATGACGGGGATGCCGTCCTGCCAGTGGCCGTAGTCGCTGGGATCGGGGCCCTCCTCGCCGAACTGGGCCACAGTCTCCTGGGCCTCGGCGTAGACGGCGGCGTCCACGGGAACCTCCTCGGTCTCGCCGCTGTCGTCATCGTAGAAGTAGACCACGCTCTCGCCGTTTTCATAGGCCTCGATGATGGCGCCGGCGCTTTCGAAATCTCCGGCGTCGTCCTCGTAGCCGTCGCCCCCGGAGAGGAACCAGCCGTCGCCGAACAGCCCGTCGTTGGCCCAGTCGGTGGCGGCAGTGCCGATGGACACGCCCCAGCCGCCCATAGCGATGGCGTACACAAGGAACATCACTGCCACAAAGATGGGCAGGGCGGCCACCCGGTTGGTCACCACCCGGTCGATCTTGTCGGAGAGCGACAGGGCGTGCTTAGCGGCCTTCTTTTTGACGGAGCGGTTCACCACGCCGCTGATGTAGGCGTAACGCTGGTTGGTGATGATGCTCTCGGCGTCGTCGTCCAGCTCGGCCTCGCAGTCGGCGATATGTTGCTCCAGGTGGGACTGCAGGCCGGGGTCCAGCTTCAGCTCCTCCATGACCTTCTCGTCCCGCTCAAAGACCTTGATGGCATACCAGCGGAGATACTGGGGGTCCACCTTGCCCTCGATGGATTCCTCAATATGGGCCAGGGCGTGCTCCACGCTGCCGGTGAACACGTGGGGAAGCTCCCCGGCCTTCCCGGCCTGGGCCAGTCGGACGGCCTCCTGGGCGGCTTCCATGCCGCCCTCATTTTTCAGGGCGGACATGCTCACCACCGTGCAGCCCAGGGCATTGCCCAGCTTGTCAAGGTCGATCTGGTCGCCGTTTTTCCGCACCAGATCCATCATGTTTACCGCCACCACCACGGGAAGACCCAGCTCAATGAGCTGGGTGGTGAGGTAGAGGTTCCGCTCAATGTTGGTGCCGTCTACGATGTTCAGGATGGCGTCGGGCTTTTCGTTCACCAGATACGACCGGCTCACCACTTCCTCCAGCGTATAGGGGGACAGGGAATAGATGCCGGGCAGATCCTGGATGATCACATCCTTTTGACCCTTCAGCCTGCCCTCTTTCTTCTCCACCGTCACGCCGGGCCAGTTGCCCACGTACTGGCTGGAGCCGGTCAGGGCATTGAACAGCGTGGTCTTGCCGCAGTTGGGATTGCCCGCCAGCGCGATTTTCAGTTCCATGTCAGTTCTCTCCTCTCAATTAGCGTCCGCTAACTTATGGTCAAAAATGAATACCGGGCTTACGCCAGCTCGATCATTTCGGCGTCGGCCTTCCGCACGGAAAGCTCGTAACCCCGTACATTCAGTTCCATAGGATCTCCCAGAGGGGCCACCTTGCGGACAAAAAGCTCCGTGCCCTTTGTGATGCCCATGTCCATGATGCGGCGCTTCACCGCCCCCTCTCCGTGAAGCTTGGCTACGGTGACGGTCTCGCCCACCTTGGCGTCCTTCAGAGTTTTCATGCTGCTTCCTCTCCTCTCAGATCATAATACGGTTTGCCATGGTCTTGTCCAAGGCCACCCGGCTGTCCTTCACCTGCAAGATGAGGTTTCCGGCCAATTCGCTGACCACCGTCACCACCTCATCCACCACAAAACCGAGCTCCGCCAGATGGGCGCGTATCTCGTCCCTGCCGGTGATCTTGCGGATGGTGACGCTCTCGCCGGGCTTTGCCATTGATAAAGGCATCATAAGCCCTCCCTCCCTTCCCAGGGGGTTAGGGGGTGCTAACGCCCGGGGCAAAGATTGGAGTTAGTTTGCACTAACTCCCAAGTGACCATAGTTTACCTCTGCTAACTGAGTTTGTCAATCCCCTTTCTTCAAAAAAATTTGCGCAGGGCGGCAAAGCCGTTCTCCGCATGGGAGGGTCTTATTCGGCAGGGGCCTCCAGATAGGGGGAATACATCATCACCGCGTGATTTTCCACCAGAGGTTCCTCACACAGCAGCCTGCCCTCCAGGTCATAGACCAGCCGGACCAGCCGGCTGTGCCGGGTATAGCCGCCCCAGTATTCACCCCGCATCTCGTGGCCCCGCTCCACGATCTCGTAGCGCAGGGCGGGGGGCGTCTCCCCCCAAATGGCCCCCTCCAGCTCCCGCTGCCCCACCCGCACCAGTAGCTGGAAGCACTCGTCGGTGTCATTGCGCAGGATCATGCCCTGGGTAAAGCCCCTGCGGCGGCAGGGGTTCCCAATGAGATACCAGTAGCTGAAGGTCTCTCCCGGCCGGATGAGGATCCCGTCCAGGGCCTCGGCCGCCAGCGTTAAATTATGTACCTTGCTGCGCTGCAGCTCCATATCCACATCCTTGAGCTGCCGCAGCATAGGGGTGGCGTGGCGGAACTGAAGGCAGGAAAGGGGCTGGGCCTGTCTGGTTTTCGCGAAGGAGGGCTCCAGCTTCAGCCACAGCAGCCGCCGGGCGGCGCCGTAGCAGAGCGCCCCCGCTTTGGCGCGCAGTTTAGATCGCTTTTTTGGCTCGTCCACAGCGCTCCCTCCTCTGAAAAGGGCTGGGAGAGACGTCTCCTCCCCCGGCCTTCGGCAGCTTATTCCCCCAGGGGGAGCTCCAGATATTTTTTGGCCAGCAGAGCGTCGGGGACGCAGGGCTCGGGGCCGTTTTTCCGCTTTTGTTCCATCTCGCTGCCCTTGCCCGCCAGCACCACCACCCCGCCTTCGGGGGTTTGGGCGATGGCGGTGCGGATGGCCTCCTCCCGGTCGGGGAGGACGGTATAGGTCTTGCCGAAGGGGGTGATATAGCTCCCGATCTCGGCGCAGATGGCCTCCACCTCCTCGGGGCCGGGGTCGTCCTCGGTGAGGTAGATGGCGTCGGCGTATTTTCCCGCCGCAGTCCCCATGCCCTCCCGGCGGTCCAGCCCCTTGCCTCCGGTGCAGCCAAACACCAGGGCGATGGGGGCGGCGGGGTAGTCGGCCTGAACGGAGCGGAGCAGGGCCTCCAAGGCCATGCCGTTGTGGGCGTAGTCCACGATGACGGTCTTCCCCCCGGCGGAATAAGTCTCCATACGGCCGGGAACCCTGGCCCCGGCAAGGCCCTGCCGGACAGCCCACAGGGGGGCCCCCAGCATGGAGCACACCGAGATGGCACACAGGGCATTGGAGACGTTGAACGCCCCTGTGAGGGGTAAGGTGAAGGACTCATCGGCTTCACCGATATGGACAGTGAAGGACATACCCTCCCCGGTGCGGCGCAGGCCGTGGGCAAAGCGAAGGGAGTAGGCGCTCCATTTTTCGCACTTTTCCGCCGCATCCAGAAGCTCTCCCTGCCGGTCGCTGTCCAGGTTGACCACGGCGGCTTTGGCGTGGTCGAAAATTTTCAGCTTGGACTGAAAGTAGTCCTCCAAAGTGGGGTGCTCCTTGGGGCTGATATGATCCTCGCCAATGTTGAGAAAAGTGGCCACAGCCAAGTCCACCCCGGTCATGCGCCCGTATTTCAGGGCCTGGGAGGAGCACTCCATCACCACATAGCCGCAGCCGGCGTTTGCCGCGTTCCACAGGTGCCGCTGCAAGTCCAGCGGTTCCGGGGTGGTGAGGACGGCGGGCCGCCGCTGGGCGCCGTCGTCGGTGACGATGGTGGAGAGAAGCCCCACACTGTGGAGCCCCTCCCGCTGCCGCCAGCAGTCCAAAATGGATTTGATGAAATAGGCGGTGGTGGTCTTCCCCTTCGTCCCGGTGATGCCGATGACCTCCAGCGCCCCGGAGGGATGGCCCCAGGCCAGGTCGGCCAGCTCCCCCATAGCGGCGCGGATATCCGTGACCCGGATGCAGGGGGCGGGCACGTCATCGCAGGCGGTCTCGCTGACATAGGCGAAGGCCCCCCGCTCCAGTGCCTGGAGGAGGTATTCCGGCTTGAAGTGGGCCCCCTTACAGATAAAAAGACTCCCGGGCACAGCGGAGCGGGAGTCGCAGGTCACCGCCTCCACCGGCCTTGTCAGGTCGGCGGACAGGGGGGTGTGGTCGGCCAAAAGGCCCTTTTTCAAAAGCAGCTGATAGTACGCTCCCAGGGGGAGGCGGGGACGCTCCAGCATGGTCATTTCTTCCCCTTCCAACGGTTTTCCAGGTCAAAGTTGATCCGCTCCCCCGTGTTGTGGATGAGCTGGAGGAAGGACTGGTGGGCCTGGGGGAAGTCGTTTTTCAGCGCGTCGTTGTTCATGGGGGGGAAGCACTCCTTTCCCTTCTCCTTCACAAGCTCGGAAAGGGCATCCACATAGTCGGCCTCGGAATAGAGCATGTCGGCGGTGACGCAGCCGGCCACGAAATCTCCGCTTTTCACGGCGAAGAAATCCTCGCTGGCGCCGGCGGAACGGGAGAGGTGCCGGAAGAGCTTATAGATGGCGGCGGAGAGGTAGTCGGAGGCCGCCTGGATGGAGGCGCGGCTGCCGGCCTTGCCCAGCAGGTCGAAGAGTACCCCCACAGAATTCACCACCAGCTTTTTGTTCAGCGTGGCGGCGATGCTTCCCCGCATGACGTTGTCCTTTTCGGCGGAGGCGTCGTAGAGCTCCTCGGCGCCGATGGTGGTGCCGTCCCGGGTCAATGCCCGGCCCAGCAGAAAGTCAGCGGACACCCGGTAATAGTCGCAGGCCCGGCGCACAAAGGCCAGGCCCGGTTCCCGCACGCCGTTTTCGTAATGGCTGAGCAGGGCCTGGCTGATGCCCAGCTCCTTGGCGGCAGAGCGCTGGCTTACGCCCTTCTCCCGGCGCAGCAGGGACAGGGATCGGGCAAAGTCATTGTTGGGTTCCATATCACACACTCCAAATCGGTTTGTTAGGTTCTGAGGATCTTACACTGTGGAGCAATAAAACAGTAAGTTATAGTATAGTCAGGAAAATACGATTTGTAAAGGAAATTTTTTTGAAAAATGGATAAGTTCACATTGAGTTTTCCCCATACCGGGAGTATAATGATGGCAAACGCCCCCAGTGGGGACAAAAAGGAAGAAAACAGGAGGAAAAAGTAATGTTTGGATTTGGCACCATGATCGAAAAGCTCAAGAAAAATCCCAAGACTATCGTCTTTACCGAGGGCACCGACCCCCGCATTCTGGAGGCCAGCGGCCGGCTGCTGGCCGGCACCTGGCTCACGCCCATCCTGGTGGGCGAGGAGGATGAGGTGAAACACGCCGCCGAGGAGGCCGGCTTCAACATCCGGGGCGCCCGCATCATCAGCCCCAAGACCTACGAGCGCATGGACGAGATGGTGGACAAGATGGTGGAGCTGCGCAAGGGCAAGATGACCCCCGACGAGTGCCGGGAGATGCTCCAGAAGCCCAACTACTTCGGCACCATGCTGGTGGTGATGAAGGAGGCCGACTGCCTGCTGGGCGGCGCCACCTATTCCACTGCCGACACCGTCCGTCCCGCCCTTCAGCTCATTAAGACCAAGCCGGGCAACAAGATCGTCTCCTCCTGCTTCATCCTGGTGCGTGACCACGCCACCGGCGACCGGGAGGTTTTGGCCATGGGCGACTGCGCCATCAACATCGACCCCTCCGAGGACGAGCTGGTGGAGATCGCCGTGGAGACCACCGAGTGCGCCCGCCACTTCGGCGTGGAGCCCAAGGTGGCCTTCCTGAGCTACTCCACCAAAGGCTCCGGCAAGGGCGAGACGGTGGACAAGGTACACAACGCCTGCGAGAAGGCCAAGGCGGTCATGATGGGGATCCCGGTGGACGGCGAGATGCAGTTCGACGCCGCCGTCAACCCCACGGTGGGCCAGCTGAAGTTCCCCGGCTCCCCGGTGGCGGGCTATGCCAACACCTTTATCTTCCCCGACATCAACGCCGGCAACATCGGCTACAAGATCGCCCAGCGGCTGGGCGGCTTCGACGCCTACGGCCCCATCCTCCTGGGCCTCAACGCTCCGGTGAACGACCTCTCCCGGGGCTGCAACGCCATCGAGGTCTACTCCATGGCCATCATCACCGCGGCCCTGAGCTAACCTATTCTGCCCACGGCGAAAAGATACAAAACCGCCCCTGCCGGTACCGGCAGGGGCGGTTTTTGCTGAAAAACAGGGGACGTTTAGAAGGCTACCCGCTTGGCGATGTAGTCCCTCAGCTCGCCCACGGGGATGCGCACCTGCTCCATGCTGTCCCGCTCCCGGACGGTGACGCAGTTGTCCGCCTCCTCGGTGTCGCTTCCCACGGTCTGGAAGTCCACGGTGACGCAGAAGGGGGTGCCGATCTCGTCCTGGCGGCGGTAGCGCTTGCCGATGCTTCCGGCGTCGTCAAAGTCCACCATAAAGTCCCTGCACAGCTCGTCGTAGATCTTCCGGGCAGGCTCGGAGAGCTTTTTGCTCAGGGGCAGGATGGCGCACTTGAAGGGGGCCAGGAAGGGGTGGAGGCGCAGCACGGTGCGCACGTCGTTCTTCTCCGCGTCCACCACCTCCTCGTCATAGGCCTCGCACAGGAAGGCCAACGCCACCCGGTCGCAGCCCAGAGAGGGCTCGATGACGTAGGGGACAAAGTGCTCGTTTTTCTCCTGGTCGTAGTAGGTGAGATCCTTGCCGCTGGCCTCCTGATGCCGGCCCAGGTCGTAGTCGGTTCGGTCGGCGATGCCCCACAGCTCCCCCCAGTCGGTGAAGGGGAAGGCGTACTCGATGTCGGTGGTGGCACGGGAGTAGAAGGCCAGCTCCGCCGGCTCGTGATCCCGCAGGCGCAGGTGCTCCTCCTTGATGCCCAGGGAGAGCAGCCACTTGTAGCAGAAGTCCTTCCAGTAGGCGAACCACTCCAGGTCGGTGCCCGGGGCGCAGAAGAACTCGCACTCCATCTGCTCGAACTCCCGGGTGCGGAAGGTGAAGTTGCCCGGGGTGATCTCGTTGCGGAAGGCCTTGCCCACCTGGCACACGCCGAAGGGCAGCTTCTTCCGGGTGGTGCGCTGGATGTTGTTGAAGTTGAGGAAGATGCCCTGGGCGGTCTCGGGCCGGAGATAGACGGTGGAGGAGGAGTCCTCGGTGACGCCGATCTGGGTCTTGAACATCAGGTTGAACTTCCGGATGGGGGTGAAGTCGTGCTTGCCGCACATGGGGCACAGCACATCGTCATGCCCGGCAATGAACTCGTCCATCTGGTCAAAGTCCATGGCGTCGGTATTGACCTCGGGGTGGGCGTCGCCGATGAGCTTGTCGGCCCGGTGCCGGGCCTTGCAGCTCTTGCAGTCCAGCAGGGGGTCGGAGAAGCCCGCCACGTGGCCGGTGGTGACCCAGGTCTGGGGGTTCATGAGGATGGCGGCGTCCAGGCCCACGTTGTAGGGGCTCTCCTGGACAAACTTCTTCAGCCACGCCTTTTTTACATTGTTTTTGAACTCCACGCCCAGAGGGCCGTAGTCCCAGGAATTGGCCAGACCGCCGTAGATCTCGCTGCCGGGATAGACAAAGCCCCGGCCCTTGCAGAGATTGACGATCATCTCCATGGTCTTGTCGCTGTGATTCATGGGAAAACACTCCTTATTTGTGTTGCGGTTCGGTGGGTAAACATTACCACCTTTTGCCCTCTGCGTCAAGGTTTTCTTGGCACATAGAGGTTTGAATTTCTCCCGGGAATGGACTATAATGCACGGGAAAGAAAAAGGGAGGGAACTGTCATGACCGAGGATAAGACCAATGTGATGCGGCTGTTAGACCAGAAAAAGATCCCCTATACGCCTCATCAGTACGATGTATCCGACGGCGCGCTGGACGGCGTGACGGCGGCCGCGCGGCTGGGGGTGGCCCCGGAAAGCTGCTTCAAGACCCTGGTGACGGTGGGGGCTTCCAAGCGCAACCATGTTTTCGTGGTGCCGGTGGAAAAGGAGCTGGACTTGAAGGCCGCCGCCCGTGCGGTGGGGGAGAAGTCCGTCGAGATGCTCAAGCAGGCCCAGCTGCTGCCCCTGACGGGCTATGTCCATGGGGGCTGCTCCCCCATCGGCATGAAAAAGCGGTTTAACACCGTCATCGACGCCTCGGCCCAAAGCCTGACCGGGATGACAGTCTCCGCCGGGCGGGTGGGCCGGCAGGTGACCCTGTCTCCTCAGGCTCTGGCGGAATTTGTAGGGGCGCTTTTCGCCCCGGTGAGCAAGTGAATGGGACGCTGTGTGAGCCCGCCGAAAAAGCTCCGCCGGAACTTTTTTGGCAGGCTCATATTGTTTCTGCTGTTTGAATTTGATATAATAAAAGATAATTTGCAATTCGGAGGGCGGGACGCCCATGAGGTATCGACAATGGAATGAGCCCCCCGCGCCGGGGGGAGACGAGGGAGCTCTGCACCGGGCGGGGATCCCGGCGCTGTGCGCCAAAGTCCTTGCCGCCCGGGGCCTCGGTGATCCCGGGGAGGCGAGACGGTTCCTCTATGAGGAGGAGCCCCTGTGCGATCCGCTGCTCATGAAGGATATGGACAAGGCGGTGTCGCGGCTGCGGCAGGCCATAGAGACGGGGGAGACTGTGGCGGTCTATGGCGACTACGACGTGGACGGCATCACCGCCACCTGCCTGCTCACCGGGTTCCTCCGCGGCGAGGGGGGAACGGTCATCCCCTATATCCCCAACCGGCTGGAGGAGGGCTATGGCCTGAACCGGGGGGCGATGGAGCAGCTGGCCGGGGAGGGCGTGAAGCTGGTGGTCACTGTGGACTGCGGCATCACCGCCGTGGAGGAGACCGAATACGCCAAGACCCTGGGCCTGGACGTGATCGTCACCGACCACCACGAGTGCAAGGACGCGCTGCCCGACGCGGTGGCGGTGGTGGATCCCCACCGGCCGGACTGCCCCTATCCCTTCCCCCATCTGGCGGGCGTTGGGGTGGCCCTGAAGGTGTGCATGGCCCTGGCCGGGAAGGCCAGGGAGGAGGAGCTTCTGGCCCGGTGTGCCGATCTGGCCGCCCTGGGCACTGTGGCCGACGTGATGCGCCTGACGGGGGAAAACCGCACCATTGTCCGCCGGGGCCTTTCCGCCCTGCCCAACACGCCCCGGCCCGGCCTTCAGGCCCTTCTGCGGGAGGCGGGGGCCGAGGGCAAGGCCCTCAGCTCCATTTCGGTGGGCTATACCCTGGCCCCCCGGATCAACGCCGCCGGGCGCATGGGCTGCTCCCAGGTGGCCCTGGAGCTGCTGCTCACCGAAGATAAAGAGCGGGGCGGGGAGCTGGCCAGAGAGCTGTGCGAGCTCAACCGCCGCCGCCAGGAGCTGGAGGGGAAGATCTTTTCCCAGTGCGACCTGCTGGTGGACGCCCTTCCGGCGGGGGAGCGGGACGCGCTGGTGCTCTCCGGGGACGACTGGCACCAGGGGGTGGTGGGCATCGTGGCCTCCCGCCTGACGGAGAAGTACGCCGTGCCCGCCTTTATGATCTGCCTCAGCGAGGGCCGGGGCAAGGGCTCCTGCCGCTCTTACGGGGAGATGAACCTCTTCGCCCTGCTGGAGGGCTGCGCCGACCTGCTGGAGACCTACGGAGGTCACGAGCTGGCCGCGGGCTTCACCATTTTGGAGGAAAATATCCCCGCCTTTCGCACCCGGGTCAACGAGCTGACCCGCCAGGCCCGGCGGGAGGAGCCGGTCACCGCACTGACGGTGGACTGCGTCCTCCCCGACGCCTCCTTCCTCACCCAGGAGGAGGTGGAGGGGCTCTCCCTGCTGGAGCCTTACGGCCCCGGAAACCCCAAGCCGGTGTTCCGTCTGGATCGGTGCTGCCTGGCGGGACTGACCCAGGTGGGAAATGGGAAACATATGAAGCTGAAGCTGGCGGTGGGACAGGAGCGGCTGGACGCCATCTTTTTCTCCGCCACAGCGGAGGGCGCCGGCATCGACCGCACCGACCGGGTGGACGTGTGCTTCTATCCTCAGATCAATGAGTACCGGGGCTGGCGCAGCGTCCAGCTCCAGGTCTGCGACCTGCGCCCCGCCCGGACGAGGGCCCAGGCGGAGGAGGAGCTGTTCCGCCGGCTCATGGCCGGGGAACCGCTGACGGCCGGGGAGGCGGCGGCCCTGCTGCCCACCCGGCAGGAGTTTGCCAACCTGTGGCGGTACCTCCGCTCCCGGCAGGGAGAGGGCGCCATTGAGGAGACCGCCCAGCGGCTGGCCCGGAACGTGGCCCGCTCCTGCGGCGTGCGGGAGACCTTTATGCGCACCGAGGTGTGCCTTGCGGTGTTCCACGACCGGGGACTCATCCAGGTGGAACGCGCCACCGACCACCTGCGCATCCGCATCCGGGAGGATGGGGGAAAGGTGGATCTGGAGAGCGCGGAGCTGATGCGCCTGCTGCGCCGCATGGCGGGGGAGTAAGAGAGGAGGGGATCGGGTATGGATCCCATTTTGGAACGGTATCAAGCGCTGGAGGACAAGGTGCGGGCCTACAACCCCACCGTGGACGTCCGCCGGCTTTTCGACGCGTTTTCCTTTGCCGACAGCGCCCACTCCGGCCAGCTGCGCAAAAGCGGGGAGCCCTATATCATCCACCCCCTGGCGGTGGCCGAGATCGTGGCCGAGCTGGAGCTGGACACTGACTCCATTATCGCCGCCCTCCTCCACGACGTCATTGAGGACACAAACGCCACCCACGAGGACATCGCCAAGCGGTTTGGCGAGCCGGTGGCCCTTCTGGTGGAAGGGGTCACCAAGCTGACCAAGATGCAGTACACCTCCAAGGAAGAGGAGCAGATGGAGAACCTGCGCAAGATGTTCATGGCCATGGCCAAGGACATCCGGGTCATCCTCATCAAGATCTGCGACCGGCTCCACAACATGCGCACCATGGAGTACCAGTCGGCCAAAAAGCAGCGGGAGAAGGCCCTGGAGACCATGGAGATCTACGCCCCCATCGCCCACCGCCTGGGTATGCAGCGCATCAAGTGGGAGCTGGAGGACACATCCTTAAAGTACCTCGACCCCATCGGATACAAGGAGATCGCCGACGAGCTCTCCGCCCGCTCCTCCGTCCACGAGGAGTTTATGGGCAGCATCCAGAAGAAGATCGAGGGCCGCATGGCCGAGGAGAACATCCACTGCCAGGTCTACGGCCGGGTCAAGCATATCTACTCCATCTACCGCAAGATGTACACCCAGCAGAAGACCCTGGACGAGATCTTCGACCTCTACGCCTTCCGGGTCATCGTCTCCGACGTGCCCACCTGCTACTACGTGCTGGGCTGTATCCACGATATGTTCAACCCCGTGCTGGGCCGGTTCAAGGACTATATCTCCACCCCCAAGCCCAACGGCTACCAGTCCCTCCACACCACCGTCATCGGCCGGGAGGGCATCCCCTTCGAGGTGCAGATCCGCACCGAGGAGATGCACAACACCGCCGAGTACGGCATCGCCGCCCACTGGAAATACAAGCAGGGCATGGCCAACGACCAGCTGGGCACCGAGGAGGCCTTCGAGTGGGTGCGCAAGCTGCTGGAGTCACAGCAGGACGCCGACCCGGACGAGTTCGTGCGCACCCTGAAGGTGGACATGTTCGCCGACGAGGTCTTCGTCTTCACCCCTCAGGGGGACGTGAAGAGCCTCCCCGCCGGGGCCACCCCCATCGACTTTGCCTACTCCATCCACTCCGCTGTGGGCAACCGCATGACGGGGGCCAAGGTCAACGGCCGCATCGTGCCCTTTGAAACGGAGCTGAAGTCCGGCGACATCGTGGAGGTCATCACCTCCAAGACCGCCCACGGCCCCAGCCGGGACTGGCTGAAGCTGTGCAAGTCCAACGAGGCCCGGAACAAAATAAGGCAGTGGTTCAAGAAGGAACGCCGGGAGGAGAACATCGCCACCGGCCGGGCCCTGTTCGAGTCGGAACTGAAGCACCAGGGGGTCTCCCTGGCCGACGTTACCGAGGAGGCCAACCTGCCCATTCTGCTCAAGAAGGTGCGCTTCAACTCCCTGGACGAGCTCTATAACGCCATCGGCTACGGCGGCGCCTCCGCGGTGAAGGCGGTGGCCCGCATCCGGGACGAGCTGGTTCGCCAGGACAAGGCCCTGGCCGACAAGCTCTCGGCGGAAAAGCTGGTGGCCACCACGGGGGACGAGGTCATCATGCCCGCCTCCGCCGCACAGACTGCCGGCGGCAGGGAGAAGGCCCGCCACTCCCAGTCCGGCATCATTGTGGAGGGCCTGGACAACTGCCTGGTGAAGTTCGCCAAGTGCTGCACCCCCGTACCCGGGGATCCGGTGATGGGCTTTATCACCCGGGGCTTCGGGGTGTCTGTCCACCGCGCCGACTGTCCCAACGCCCGGGTGGAGACCCGCAAGCCGGAGGAGGCGGGCCGCTGGGTAAAGGTGGAGTGGGTGGAGGGCGACCTGCCCGGCTACTCCACCGCCCTGGAGATCTCCGCCAAGGACCGGGACGGCCTGACCCTGGACGTGGCCATGGCGCTGTCGGCGGCGAAGGTAAAGGTGAAGAGCCTCTCCGCCAGGGCCATGTCGGACGGCTACGCCGTCATTTCCGTGGTGGCGGAGGTGGGGGACAGAAACGAGCTGATGAACATTATCAATAAACTCTCCCAAATTCAAAGCGTCTACCAGGTCAAGCGCACCGTTGGTTAAACAAAATGCCCCTTGCGGGCCTATCTTCCACTTTTGGAGGCTTACCAATGAAGGATCAGTCCTTTGTCCCCCTGCTGCTGGGGGCGGATATCAACGTCTATTCCATGGCCCGGGCCTTCCATGAGGCCTATGGGGTCAGAACCGTGGCCTACGGCATGTACCCCTCCGGCCCCTGCTACGGAAGCGCCATCATCGACTACCGGGTCAGCGATAAAAACGACAGGCCCGAGAAGGTGCTGGAAAACGCAAGCCATGTCTCGGCCCAGTTCCCGGATAAGACCATCCTCCTTCTGGGCTGCGGGGACAATTACCTCACCGCCATCGCCGACAACCTGGGCAAATACCCCCCCAACGTGGTGGCCCCCTATGTCCCCCTGGAGCAGATGGAGGGCCTGATCCACAAGGAGCGGTTCTACGCCCTGTGCGAGCAGTACGGCATCGACCACCCCGCCACCTTTGTCTACAAAAAGGAGATGGGCCACGATTTCGACCTGCCCTTCCCCGGCCCCTTCGTGGTGAAGCCCGCCGAGTCCGCCACCTACTGGGACCACCCCTTCGACACCCAAAAAAAGGCCTACGTCCTCCAGACAAGGGAGGAGGTAGACCGGGTAATCGACGATATTTACGGCCACGGCTATGAAGATTCCCTCATCATTCAGGACTTCATCCCCGGCGGGGACGAGAATATGCGGGTGCTCACCTGCTATTCCGGCGCCGACGGCAAGGTGCGCCTCATGTGCCTGGGCCATGTCCTCTTGGAGGAGCACACCCGACACGGCATCGGCAACCACGCCGTTATTATCACCGAGCCGGGGGGAGAGCTCTACGACACCTTCCGCCGCTTTTTGGAGGGGGAGCATTTCGTGGGCTTTTCCAACTTCGACATCAAATTCGACCCCCGGGACGGGAAGTTCAAGGCCTTTGAGATCAACTGCCGCCAGGGCCGGAGCAACTACTATGTCACCGGGGCGGGCTATAACCTGGCAAAGTTCCTGGTGGAGGATCGGGTGGAGCACAAAAGCCAGCCTGAGCCGGTGCTGACCCAGAACCGCCACCTGTGGATGGCCATTCCCAAAAAGGTGGCCTACGACTATATCCCCAAGCGGTTCCATGAGGAGATGAAGGCTCTGGAGCGGGCGGGGGCCTACGTCAACCCCCTCTGGTACGCCGCCGACGGCGCACTCATTCACAAGCTGCGGCTCTACCGGATCCAGCGCCGGCAGTTCGGCTGGTACGCTTCCAGCATGGAAAAGCCGAAGGACTGAGAGGAATAGTATGGAAAAAGGGAAATTAGGGGTCATCGGCGGCATGGGCCCTCAGGCGGGGCTGCTGTTCTATCAGCGGGTCGTCGACTGTACTGCCGCCCACAGCGACCAGGAGCACCTGCCCACCCTCCTGCTCAGCGATACGGAGATGCCCGACCGCACCGCCGCCCTCCTCTCCGGCCAGGTGGGGCCGGTGCGGGCCAAGCTCCTGGAGGACGCCAGGCGCCTGGAGGACTGGGGGGCCACCGCCATTGCCATCACCTGCAATACCGCCCATGCCTTTCTCCCCTTTTTTGAAAAGGAGCTGAAAGTCCCGGCGGTGAATATGATCGCCGAGACCGCCGAAGCTCTGAAAGCCATGGGGGCCAGGCGGGTGGGGATCATGGCCACCGACGGCACCATCAAAATGGGCCTGTACCACGCGGCTCTGGCCCAGCAGGGCATTGAGGCGGTCTCTCCCTCCCCCCAGGCCCAGAAGCTGGTCATGGGCCTGATTTACGACGAGATCAAAAGGGGCCTCCCCGGCAGCGAGGAGAGCTTCAACGCCGTGACGGCGGAGTTGAAGGCCGCGGGCTGCGACCATGTGGTACTGGCCTGTACGGAGCTGTCCGCCTACAAGGACTGGCACCCGGTGGATGAGATGTGCGTGGACGCCATGGACGTGCTGGCCCGGCGGTGCGTGGAGGCGTGCGGCTATCCGCTGAAAAATCCCTGAGATCCCCTTGTGGAGGTATTTCTTTATGACAGATCAAAGTAAGATCCGCAACTTTTCCATCATCGCCCATATCGACCACGGAAAGTCTACCCTGTCCGACCGGCTCATTGAGCTGTGCGGAGCGGTGGAGCAGCGGGAGATGGAATCCCAGCTTTTGGACAACATGGATCTGGAGCGGGAGCGGGGCATCACCATCAAGGCCCGGGCGGTGCGCCTTTCCTACAAGGCCCTGGACGGGGAGACCTATGCCCTCAACCTTATCGACACCCCGGGCCATGTGGACTTTAACTACGAGGTCTCCCGCTCCCTGGCCGCCTGCGAGGGAGCCATATTGGTGGTGGACGCCGCCCAGGGCATTGAGGCCCAGACCCTGGCCAACACCTACCTTGCCATGGAGCACGACCTGGAGATCCGCCCGGTGGTGAACAAGATCGACCTGCCCGCCGCCGACCCCAAGCGGGTCAAGCAGGAGATCGAGGACGTGATCGCCCTCCCCGCCCAGGACGCGCCGGAAATTTCCGCCAAAATGGGCGTCAACATCCAGGCGGTGCTGGAGGATGTGGTGAAAAACATCCCCGCCCCCACGGGGGATCCCAAGGCTCCGCTGAAGGCCCTGGTCTTCGACAGCCAGTACGACGCCTACCGGGGGGTCATCGTCTACTTCCGGGTGGTGGAGGGCACCCTCCGTCCGGGCATGAAGATCCGGATGATGGCCTCGGGGGCGGAGTATGAGGTCATCGAGTGCGGCCACCTGCTGCCCCTGGGCATGGAGAGCTGCAGGGAGCTGATCGCCGGGGAGGTGGGGTATCTCACCGCCTCCATTAAAAACGTAAAGGATACCCGGGTGGGCGACACCATTACCGAGGCCCAGCGCCCGGCGGCCCAGGCACTTCCCGGCTACCGCCCTGCCCAGGCCATGGTCTACTGCGGCATCTACACCGAGGACGGCTCCAAGTTCCCCGACCTGCGGGACGCGCTGGAAAAGCTGCAGCTCAACGACGCGTCCCTGTCCTTTGAGCCGGAGTCTTCCGCCGCCCTGGGCTTCGGGTTCCGGTGCGGGTTTTTGGGCATGCTCCACATGGAGATCATTCAGGAGCGGCTGGAGCGGGAGTTTGACCTGGATCTCATCACCACCCTGCCCAGCGTCATCTACCGCATCACCAAGACCGACGGCAGTGTGGTCATGGTGGACAACCCCCACAACTATCCGGAGACCGGCTCCATCCAGCTGGCGGAAGAGCCCTACGCCAAGGTCTCCATCATTGCCCCGCCCGACTATGTGGGCAACATCATGCCCCTGTGTCAGGACAGGCGTGGGGAGTTCAAGGACATGCAGTACCTGGACACCAACCTGGTGGAGATCCACTACCAGATGCCCCTGGGGGAGATCATCTACGACTTTTTCGACACTCTGAAGGCCCGAACCAAGGGTTATGCCTCCTTAGACTATGAGCTTTCCGAGTACCGGCCCAGCGAGCTTGTAAAGGTGGATCTGCTCCTCAACGGCGACCAGGTGGACGCGCTCTCCTTCATTGCTCACCGGGACAAGGCCTATCCCCGGGCCCGGAAGCTGTGCGAGAAGCTGAAGGAAAACATTCCCCGCCAACTTTTCGAGGTGCCCATCCAGGCCGCCATCGGCGGCAAGGTCATCGCCCGGGAGACCTTGAAGGCCATGCGCAAGGACGTGCTGGCCAAGTGCTACGGCGGCGACATCACCCGGAAGAAGAAGCTGCTGGAAAAGCAAAAAGAGGGCAAAAAGAAGATGCGTTCCCTGGGAACAGTACAGATTCCCACCGAGGCATTCATGGCAGTGCTCAAGCTGGACGAGGAGAACTGAACGCAGACAAGAGCGCCCGCTCCCAAAAGGGAGCGGGCGCTCTTGTCTATTTTTCGCGTAGTTTTACTGCGCGTCCATCTCCTGGACGGCGGTCTTGAACTGCTCTACGGCCTCGTCGGCGTTCTCGGCGATGAGGAACAGGAACCACTCGCCCCCGATCACAAACTTGGCGTTCTCCACCTTGGGCAGGTTGTGGGAGAGATACCACTCAAAGGTGGCCTCCTGCTGCTTGCGGTAAGCCTCAAAGCTCTCCTCCAAATCCTTCTCCTTGCCCTCGGCAAACTTGCCCATCACCAGGGTGTCGGGGCTGGTCATCATGGGCAGGAAAGCCACGCCCTCGGTGACGAACTCGGCCTTGAAGCCGGTGCTCTCGCCGTAGAACTCCTCCAGCTCGGCGGGGGAGGACTTCATGCCCATGCCGATCCCGGCGACCTCCATCAGCTCATAGGCCAGCTTCACAATAGGCGTGCCGTTGGGGGTGCTGATCTCATAGCTCTCCGCCTCTTCGGTGGAGTTGTCCACCACGGCATAACCCTCCAGGCCCTCGAAAATGGAGACAGGCAGGTAGGTGACCCCGCTGCGCAGCACGGCGGAGACGCCTTCCACGACCTCGTCGTTCACCTTGACGGACAGGTCGTCGAACAGGACGGTGATCTCTGCCTCGCCCAGGCTGAACCAGCTCTGGTTTTCCTCCTCGCTCCAGTAGCAGCTGCCGTGGTCGGCCTGGACGATGGCCCGCATGGGCACGTATCCCGCGGGGACGGCGTCCAGCTCGCTGATCTTCCAGGTGACGCTCTGGCTGCCCCAGCCGGGCACATCCCGGTCGAAGTCAAAGGACTCCAGGGCGGCGCCGTTAATGGAGATGAGGGTGCCATAGCCGCCGTTGGGGGCGGGTACCTCCACCTGGGGCATACCTGCCGTGGGGGTGGGGGCGATGAGCAGAGGCTCGTCCTCAGCCAGGGCCGCGGGGGCCAGGGAGGCGGCCATGACCAGGGCCAGGCCGGCAGAGGTGATACGCTTCAAATTCATGTAAAAAACTCCTTTTTGCATGTTGATGTAGGCCCGAATAACGGGCAGACGAGCTTTGGACGGCGGGAAACCAAAAAAGTTCCCGAAAAAAGAAAAAATTTTTGGAAAAATCTCACTTTTTCCGCTTGGGGAATTTCTCCATCCAATAGTGGTCGTTCTCCTCCAGCACCGGTTCTCCGCCCACATAGGTATAGCCCAGCTTGGCGTAGAAGGGGTGGGCGGTGATGGAGGCGGAGACCACCACCCAGCGGGCGGTGAGGAAGGCGCTGTCGCCCTCCAGAACGGCCATTATTTCCCGGCCGATGCCCATGCCCTCCACATCGGGCCGGACGTAGACCGAACGGATCTCCATGGCGCCCCGCATCTCCTCCGAGGGGGCCACTGCCCCGCAGGCGGCCAGCTCGCCGTCCAGGTAGGCCACGTAAAAGTGGCATCCCGGAGACTCCACGAAGGCGGCCAGCTCCCTGTCGTCGTACCGCTTTACATACTCCTGCAGATAGGCCTCGTCGTAGTCCTTGATGTTGACCTCCAGCATCACCTGGCGGATCAGCTCCACCACCTGGGGGTATTCCTCTTTGCGAATGGGGCGGATATCCAATTTACTCATTTCTGTTTCCCTCCTGTTCCGGACGCCGCCGCCGGAACCGGTCATACCACACCCGGTTGCAGCAGCTGCCTAAAATAAGAATGTTGCCGCACAAATAAAGCCACACCAGCAGGATCACCACCGAGGCCAACGACCCGTATACCAGGGAGTACCGGGAAGAAAGGCCGATGAAGTAGGAAAAAATGACCGACGCCAGAACCAGGGCGGCGGAGGCGAGCAGCGCCCCCCGGAAGATGGGGGCCCGGGGCCGCCCCTTCAGGGCGGTGGCCCGGTAGAGCAGCAGCACGAACACCAGTACCAGACAGAACAGGATCAAAAACCGCATCCACTGCCAGTCCCAGGGCAGGCGTACCTCGGAGAGCCGGGGCACCCGGTGGATCAGCTCCTCCAGCAGATGGAAAAACCAGTTGCCTGTCAGCACCACCACCAGGGACAGGTAGATGGTCAGCAGGAACAGCACGGAAAAGGCCACGCTGGCCACGATCTGCCACAGCCCGGTATAGCTTCTGCGCTCGTAGATGTCGTCCATTACATCCATCAGGGAGCGCATGGCCGCCGAGGCGGAGAACAGGGTCATGATAATGCCGCCGGTGAGCAGGGCCCGGGACTGGTTTACCGTGATGTAGCGGACATACTCGGTGAGCACCGACAGGGCTGCCTCCGGAATGATGACCGCCGCCTTTTCCAGAAGGGAGGCCACGTCCAAGTCCAGGGTGCCGATAATGGCGTTGATACAGATCAGGGCGGGGAAAAAGGAGAGGATGAGAAAGTAGGCCAGCTCCGCCGCCGAGCGGGAGACTTTTTTGTCAAAGTACAGACCCACCACGTCCAGGCCGAAGCCCAGGAACCTTCTCGCCATATCTCATCCCCCTTTCAGCCGCTTGGCGCGGAAATCCTTTGCCGCCCCTTTGGGGCAAACAAAAAACCGCCTGCTCAGCGCAGGCGGTTCCATGAGTGACCCGGATCAAGCCAGCTTGTTGAGCTTCAGGGTCATGCCGCTTTTCTTGTGCGCGGCGCTGTTCTTATGCAGGATCCCGTGCCCGACGGCCTTATCCACCGCCTTGACAGCGACCTTGTAAGCGCCCTCGGCCTCGCTGCGGTTGCCTCCCGCCACCGCGGCCTCGAACTTCTTGATGTCGGTCTTCAGCGCGGAACGCGCGGCCTTGTTCTGCAGGGCCTTTGCCTTGTTCACCAGAACACGCTTCTTGGCAGACTTAATGTTCGGCAAACCAAACACCTCCTCCGATGACGATTTCGGGACATAATTCACCCGTTGCGAGTTTCTATTGTAGCAGAACCGGCAAGGAATTGCAAGAATTATTTTCAAATTTCCGGGCTTTTTTGGATAGCGCGGCCTTTTTCGCAAAAAATAGTGCCGGCGAAAATTTTGCGGCACCATATCTTGGGCCGCTCGATCATGACGGGAGGGAATATCATGTCCATGATACGCACCGATCTGGCCCTGGAGGCCAGGGATCTGGCGGGCACGCCGCCTGGCGTGGAGAGCGAGGAGACCGTCCGGGAGGGCTGGCCCCTGACCACCGTCCGGGTCACTTCGGCCCAGGGGGCTAAGGCCATTGGAAAGCCGGAGGGCACATACCACACCCTGGATCTGGCCGCCCTGGCCAAACGGGAGGAGAACGCCTTCCCCCGGGCGGTAGAGGCCCTTCGGAGCATCCTGGCCCCCCTCCTGCCCTCGGACGGGGCCCCGGTGCTGGTGGTGGGCCTGGGCAACCGGGCCATCACCCCCGACGCGGTGGGCCCCCGGGCCGCCGACCGGGTTCTGGTGACCCGCCATCTGGTGGAGCTGGCGCCCAGCCAGTTTGGGACGTTTCGCCCCGTGGCCGCCCTGGCGGCGGGGGTGCTGGGCAGCACCGGCATGGAGAGCGCCGAGCTGGTGCGGGCGGTATCCGACAAGCTGGCGCTCGCCGCTGTCATCGCCATCGACGCCCTGGCCGCCCGAAAGGTGGAGCGGCTGTGTGCCACGGTGCAGGTCTGCGACACCGGCATTTCTCCAGGCTCCGGGGTGGGCAACCACCGTTTTTCCCTGGACGCCGAGAGCCTGGGAGTCCCCGTTCTGGCGGTGGGAGTGCCCACCGTGGTGGACGGGGCCACCCTCTGCGCCGACCTTTTGGAGGAGGCGGGCAGCGGCATCGACCCCCGGACGATCCCCGGCTCCACGTTGATGGTGACCCCCCGGGACATTGACCAGCGGGTGGAGGATATGGCCAAGGTCATTGCCTACGGCGTGACCCTGGCCCTTCAGAGCGAGCTGACTCTGACCGACCTGGAGGCCCTTTTGGAGTGAGCTACCCCACGCTCTCCCGCACCAGGCCCAGGAATACCGCTCCGGCGGCCCGGGCGAAGGCCCGGGCGCCGGCCAGTGCCTCCTGGAGGGAGTTGCCGTGGCTGCCCACCTCCACCAGCAGAGAGCCGGGCAGCAGGTTTTGGTTGTAGGCCGACTGACGCAGGGTCATGGGCCGGGCCAGGGTGGGGTAGAGGGTGTCCAGCCCCTTTTGGAGCTTGGCGGCCAGAGCCAGGTTTTCCTGCCAGTGGGGGTGCTCAGTGCCCCCGGCGTCGCTGCCCACCACCAGCATCACCTGGGCGGTCTTCGCCCCGTCGATGGCGGTCACCGCCTTATATACCGTGCCGTCGCTGCCCACCAGGGCGTCCCGGTGGACGTCCAGCACCAGCTTTATGGTGGGATATTGCGCCAGATAGGCCTCCACCGCGGGGCCGGAGCGGGTGTAAGAGCCGTTGTACTGGGGATAGTCGTAGAGCTCCCGGTCGTGGAGGACGGACAGGCCCATCTCGGTGAACACCCGCTCCATCTCGTCCCCCACCCGAAGCATGTTGTACCGCTCGTCGGTGGTGCGGGTGTTGTTGTCGCTGGGGACGTAGGTGTCCTCCCCCTGGGGCGTATAGGCCTCGGTGGCGTGGGAGTGGATGATGAGGATCTGCGGCCCCGCCTCGGCAGGAGCTAGGGAGAAACACAGATCCGCCTGGGCCACAGCGGCCAGATCCACAGACAAGTCAGTGCGGTTATAGAGGTAGAGCCCCGCGCCGGTGACATATCCCTGGGTGGTGGTGGGGATCAGCGTCCGTTCCACCACGTCCCCCGGCTCACTGGCGGCGGGAGGCGGCTCCTCGGTCATGTCGTCGTGGTCGGGGGCGGGCTGGGCATTGGGAAGGGGAGCGCTCTCCAGGGGCTCCGGAGTTTCTGAGTGCTTGGGTGGGTTGGCCTCCAGCAGAGAGGACTGCCCCACCGCCAGCCGCTGCCAGAAAGGGAGGCTCTCCTGGCCCGCCGGCCCCAATTCCAGGCGCAGAGCGGCGGTGACGAAGTCCTCGTTTTGCCCCAGCGCCTCCAGACTGCGCTCCGCCGCCCCGGCCCCCACCCCCAAAAGCAGGAGCCAGAGCGCCAGAACGGCCATACATAAGGACAGTGACCGCCGCAGCAGCCGCCCCCAATGGATCCTTCTCATCGCTTGTCCCTCCCCGTGCCGGATAATGCAATTCACTTTATGCGGCGGCGGGGCGGGATATGCTTCAAGATATTTTGACGTCAAAGGCGGCCGGCTTACCGGGCCGGGTAAGATAGATCCGCTGCAGAGTGCGGGCCGATGTTATTCCTCTAATCCATAACATGTAAAAAAGTACCCGCCTCCAGATGGAGGCGGGTACTTTTTTGCAGAGGCGAAACTTACCGCTTCATGTATTGCCACAGCATCATGGCGCCCTCCGCCCGGGTGGCGGTGCGCCCGGCGGCGTAATCCAGGCCGTCGCCCCCGTGGACGATGCCCAGACCCTGGGCCAGAGCGGCATAGCCCAGCTCGGCGGCGGGGATGGCGTCGGCGTCGGCAAAGTCGCAGCGGAAGATGCCGGGCAGATTGGCCACCTGCCTGTAACCCAGGCTGTTCAGCAGCATCCGCACCGTCTCGCCCCGGGAGAGGACTTTGCCGTCCTCCCGCTCCTCCTTGGCAAGCAGGCCCCGGCGGATGGCGTAGGAATAGAGATCGTCCGCCGCCCCCTCGTCACTGAGATCCAGGGCGTAGCCGTCGGCGCTGGCCAGCAGGACGATGTAGTCCAGCTGGGTCAGCTGGGCGTCGGGCCGGGCCTGGCCGCCAAACCAGCCCACGTTGTACTCCGCCAGCTCGCTGAGGGCGGTCTGGGCCCAGTGGCCCGCAATGTCGTCGTAGGTCATGGCGGGGGCGGTAGAGTCATAGCTGGGCTTTACCAGCGCCCCGGTCTTGGCGTCCACGCCGAGGTACCAGGCGTCCTGGTCACCCAGGGCGTAGCCGGGCTTTAAGGTGTTGTAATAGCTGAAGCCGGCGTTGATGAGGGGCTTGGCCTCGGGGCCCATCAGATCCAGCTTCACCGGCACGGCGATGTAGCTCAGCTCCACCGGGTAGCTGGCACACCAGGCGGCCACGGCGTCAGCCTCGGAGATGAGACCCTGGGCGTCGTCAAAGACCACCTCGTTGTCAAAGCTCTTACTGAAGCCCATGATGGAGCCGTCCTCGGCGGAGACCCGGACAGTGATGGAGTTGGGGGCGAAGAAGTAGCCGTTGACCTTCTGGTCAAAGGTGAACCAGTGGGCCTGGGAGCAGGTCTCCACCTCGGTGGACTCGTAGAGCTCGGTCTTGGCGAACTGCTCGCCCCACAGCTGCGTCAGGAAGGCCTCGGCGTTTTTCCGGGCCGCCTGGAGGCCGACCTTCACGGCGGATTCATCGTAGGCGTTGTAGCCGCCCATGGACTCCAGCTCGCCGGTCTTGGCGTCCAGGGTCACGGTGCGGCGGGAGATGCTGTCCCCGGCCTTCTTTGCATAGGTCAGGGTGGCGGTGACCTTGGCGGCGGCCCCGGTCTCAGCCTCGGCGGCCTCCCCGGCGGCCCCGGCCACAGCCACGCCCTCCGTGATCGCGATGGGCATGGGATAAACGCCGCTGTCCTTCTGCTCCACCCGGTAGCTGGCGCCGGTCAGCTCAAAGCCGGTGAGGCCCAGCTGCGTCCAGACGCGGACTTTCCCGTCCAGCGTCTGCTGATCCAGAACCCCCTCCAGCTTGGCGATGCCCTCCAGCTCAGCCTGGCTCAGGCTGCTGTCGGCGGCGGCCTCCGGGGCGGTGGTGGTGAACGTGTTTTTGCTGGCACCGGTGCCGGCCTCGCCCGTGCGCAGCTGATCACGCAGCTCGGTGAGGTTCACCAGCTTGCCGGTGGCGGCGTCCACGTAAAAGTCGTCGGTGGAGTTGGGCAGCCAGCGCAGCACGGCCCTGTTCTCCTCCCCCTCGGCCCGGACGTATTCCAGCCGCAGGGACATGGTGTCCCTAAGCAGCGCGGCGGCCTTGTCGGCGGCGGTGGAGCTCTGGGCAGCGGGCAGCCCGCCCACATACTCGGACACATCGTCCCGCCGGAAGGAGGTCACAGCTCCGTCCGCCGTCCGCACCCGCAGATTGAAGCGCAGAGGGGAGGGCAGGCCGTTGAGGGTGATGCCGCCGTAAAAATAGTAGGCGGCGGCGTTGAGAGAGGCGCCGGATTCCTCCCCGTCAAAGACGGCGGCCTCCCCTTCGGTGAGCACCCGGGCCAGGAAGGCCTCAGCCTGGCTCCTGGCGTCGGCGTAGGTAAAGTCGGGGAAGGCGGGGCCCTGCTCCTCCCGGTCGGGCTGGACGGTCTCCCCCCACAGGTTCATGGACAGGACTTTGCCCTCGTCGGTGGCGGAGACGTTCAGGCTTTTGCCCTCGGCCTCCCAGCTCAGCGTCCACTGGGTGCCCAGCATGGTCTCGGTGGGCTCGCCGGAAAAGCTCTCATATTCATCCCCGATGTCCAAAGTGGCTTTTACCGCCTGGGTCACCTTGGTCAGCCGCACGTCGGCGGCGTCGGCGGCCAGAGCCGGGGCGGACAGGGAAAGCCCCAGCGCCGCCGCCAGAACAGCGGCAGTCAGTTTACGCAGTTTCATGGCTCGTTCCTCCCTTTTTGGGCCTTTTGCCCATCTGCTCCCTTTAGACGGAGCAAAGGCAAAAAAGTTTCCTGCTTTTTCAAAAAATTACGTCTTTTTTCCAGAAAAGTCTCTTGACAAACTCGAACAAACGTTGTATATTTGGAAAAGAACAAGCGTTCGATTGTTTCAAAAAATCACCAGGGGGATGAAAGTCCGATTTATGGGACTGCTTCCCCGTTATACTGGGGTCACTCAAACAGAGGAGGTACTCCAAATGGATACAGTCTACTATAATTTGAAGGCCCGGCGCATCAAGGTCTCCGGCGGTGAGGAGCTGGTCACCTTCGTCCCCGCTCCCGCCCCCAAGCCGGCCGGAGAGGTGCTGGACTTTGCCCGCTGCCGCCAGAAGCTGGAGCGGAAGACGGCCTGGAAGCGTCTGACCGAGGCCGCCGGGGAGGAGGAAACGGAGGCGCGCTGGGCGCCTGCCGCCGCCGATGTGGAGCGGGAGCCCGCCCCCCGGCCCGAGCGTGGAATGGAGCGGCTGGAGCTGGCGGCCACCCTGGCGGTGACGCTGGTGAGCCTTTCCGCGGCGCTGGCCTTTTTCAGCCTGGTCTGAGCCTCCTCTGGCAGGGGCCTTGTAGGCGGAGAGCCGGGCCCCTTCGCACCCGTATAAAAAGCCCGCCGGGAGAGCGCTCCCGGCGGGCTTTTTTCAGAAAAGGGGATCAGCTCACTTTACGGCGATGGCTTCGACCTCCACCAGGCCGCCCATGGGCAGAGCGCCCACCTGGAAGCAGGAGCGGGCGGGCACCTCGCCCTTGAAGTACTCGGCGTAGATGGCGTTGAAGGCGGCGAAGTCCTTGATGTCGGCCAGGAAGCAGGTGGTCTTGACCACGTCGGAGTAGTCCATGCCGGCCTCTTTGAGGATGGCGCCCAGGTTCTTCAGAGCCTGGTGGGCCTGGCCCTCGATGCCGTCAGCCAGCTTGCCCTCGGCGGGGATGAGGCCCAGCTGGCCGGAGGTGTACAGAGTGTTGCCGCACAGCTTGGCCTGGCAGTAGGGGCCCACAGCGGCGGGCGCGCTGGCGGAAGCAATGGTCTTGTTCATGATGAAGTTCCTCCTTAGAATTGGTAATGGCAGAAAATTTAGCTTCTTTTCCATTATACCGGAATTACAGAAAAAAGCAAGGCATGGAGCGGTTCTTTTGGCCTTATTTTTCCAAGGGGCACGGGAAATGTGGAAAAATATGCCTGGGTATGGTACAATAGATTCGCTTTGCGAGCAAAGGGAGCTTAGGGAATCTTCTGTGCCCTTGTGGTACAATAACTTTGAATAAGCGGAGCAAAAGGCCGCGCTTGCACCGCGGCACGAGAAACAGACGGGGGTGGTTTTATGATGTCCCAGGTGCGCTCACTGGGTCTTCACGGAGTGGAGGGCTACGAGGTGCTGGCGGAGTGCGACCTGTCCGGGGGCCTGCCTAACTTTGAGATCGTGGGCCTGCCCGACGCGGCGGTGAAGGAGGCCCGTGACCGGGTGCGCGCGGCGGTGAAGAATTGCGGCTTCTCCTTCCCTGTGTCCCGTATCACGGTCAACCTGGCCCCCGCCGACCGGAGAAAGGGGGGCACGGTCTACGACCTGCCCATTCTGGTGGGCATTCTCTCCGCCAACGGCCAGCTCCCGGCGCCCGATCCCAAGACCGCCTTTTTGGGGGAGCTGTCCCTGTCCGGCGCGGTGCGCCCGGTGCCCGGCATGCTCCCCATGGCCCTGCGGGCCAGGGCGTCGGGATTCACCGCCCTCTTCGTCCCCGCCGACTCCGCTCCAGAGGCCACGCTGGCCAAGGGACTGACGGTCTACCCGGTGGGCCATGTGAAGGAGCTGGTGGAGCACCTGAGGGGAGAGCGGCCCATTGCGCCCGCCCCGGCGTGGACGCCGGCGGAGAGCGGGGAGAGCGCTCTGGACTTTGCCGACGTAAAGGGCCAGGAAAACGTGAAGCGGGCGCTGGAGATCGCCGCGGCGGGAGGCCATAACCTGCTGATGATCGGCCCGCCGGGCTCGGGCAAGTCCATGCTGGCCAAGCGCCTGCCCTCCATTCTCCCCGCCCTGACGGAGCGGGAGGCCCTGGAGGCCACAGCCGTGTGGTCGGTGCTGGGCAAGACGGACAAGGAGCGCCCCATGCTCACCCAGCGGCCCTTCCGCGCCCCCCACCACACCCTCTCCGCCATGGGCATGGCCGGGGGCGGCGCCCCGCTGATCCGTCCCGGCGAAATTTCCCTGGCGCACCACGGAGTGCTCTTTTTGGACGAGCTGCCTGAATTCCACAAGGATGTGCTGGAGGTGCTGCGCCAGCCCATGGAGGAGGGGCGGGTGCAGATCACCCGGGCCGGGGGAAGCGAGACCTTCCCCGCCCGGTTCATGCTGGTGTGCGCCATGAACCCCTGTAAGTGCGGCTGGTACGGCCACGGTAGCCGCTGCAAGTGCCGGCCGGCGGACGTGGAGAAGTACCAGGCGAAGATCTCCGGGCCGCTTTTGGATCGGATCGACCTGACCGTGGAGGTGGAGGCCCCCGACTTCGAGACCCTGGCGGACAGGCCCACCGGGGAGAGCTCGGCGGAGATCAAAAAGCGGGTGGACGCCGCCCGGGCAGTACAGACCCGGCGTTTCGGGGCGGAGGGCATCTCCTGCAACGCCCAGATGACGCGAAAGGACATCGAGGAGCTGTGCCCCCTCAGCGAGAGCTGCCAGGCCCTTCTGAAGGGCGCCTTTGAACGGCTTGGCCTCACTGCCCGCAGCTACGACCGGGTTCTGCGGGTGGCCCGCACCATCGCGGATCTGGACGCCGCGGCGGAGATCGAGACCGTCCACCTGGCGGAGGCCCTCCAGTACCGGGCCTCCGGCTGGCTGGCAAAGGGATAAAAGCCGCTGGGGCCGCCGTCTCTTCCCACGGCGCTCCGCCTTTATAAAAGGATGGAACTTTACGATTTTTATAGCTTTTTGCGCTCTGATATGGTAAAATAATCCGCTGAATTGGATGATTTCCTTAAAAGGTCGTGAATTTGGAGTATGCTGGAGCGGTTTTTTGTGGTGCTGAGCCAGGTGTCCACCCTGTTTTTCCTCATGGCGGTGGGCTACCTGCTGGGAAGGCTGGATAAGATCAACGAGGCGGGAACCAAGCAGATGTCCACCTTGCTGGTCTACTTCGCCACTCCCTGCGTCATCATCGACTCCTTTCAGACCGACTGGGACGAGGCGATGCTCCGCACCCTGGGCATCGGCACCCTGGCCATGGTGGGCTGTTTTGTGTTTTACATCCTCTCCGGTTATCTCTTTTTCCGGAAGGAGGAACGGGATCTCCAGGCCCCCTTGCGCTTTGGCGCCATCTACGGCAACACCGGCTTTATCGGGCTGCCTCTGGTGGAGGCGGTGCTGGGGAAGGGGGGGCTGATCTACGGGGTCATGGCCATGGTGATCTTCAACGTATGTATTTTTACCCACGGCGTAGCCATGATGGGGGGCAGGGAAGTCCTCTCCCCCCGGAAGGTGATCTGCAGCCCGGGACTGGTGGCGGTGGCCATTGGCCTGCCCCTGTTTTTGACCCGCACCGCCCTGCCGGGGCCCATCGGGGCGGGGATCGGCTACATCGGGAATCTGAACACCCCGCTGGCCATGGTGGTCATCGGCGCCCAGATGGCCCGGGCCGACCTTTTGCGTACCTTCCGGGAGAAAAAGCTTTACGCCGCCACAGCGGTGAAGCTGCTGCTCATGCCCCTGCTCACCGCCCTGGTGCTCCTGCCGTTAAAGCTGGACGCCACCTTTTACATCGCCGCCGTCATCCTGGGCGGCGCGCCCTCGGCGGGGCTGACCAGTATGCTCTCCGAGCAATATGGCCGGGATGTGGAGCATGCGGCCCAGCTGGTGAGTCTGTCCACCCTTCTGAGCATCTTCTCCCTGCCGGTGATGACAGTCCTGGCGGAGGCGCTGGCCCTGTAAGCCGGCACTGGTTCGACTTTTTTCCTTTTTCCGTAGCTTTTTCCACCGTTCCATGTTAAAATGGACGATATTCCCGCAGAGCAAAAGCATTTTCCCCGGAGGTGGCGTGAAAGATGTTAGCGCGTTTACTGGTGGTCACAGGGCAGGTGGCGACCCTTTTTATCCTCATCGGCGTCGGATTTGTCATGGGGCGGATCAAGCAGATCACCTCCGCCGGCACCAAAGAGATGTCAAATCTGCTGATGAATGTGGTCATCTTGTGCGTGATCGTCGACTCCTTCCAGAACGCCGCCTATGACCCCTCCTTCCTGGAGATCCTGGGCACGGCCATCGGCGTGCTGATCCTGTGCTACGTGCTCCGGGCCGTCATGGTGCAGTTTTTGTTCCGCAAGGAGGGGGACGCCATGCGCCCCTGCCTTCGCTTTGGCTGTATGTACGGCAACACCGGGTTTATGGGCATTCCCCTGGTGGCGGCGGTGCTGGGGGACGGGGCCCGCATTTTCGCGGTGGTGTCCATGCTGGTGCTCAATACCGCCATCTGGAGCCACGGCACCGCCATGATGGGGGGCCGCTCCTCCATCTCGGTGAAGAAGATCGTCCTCTCCCCCGGCGTTATGGGCGCGGTCATCGGCATCCCCCTCTTCCTGGCCCAGGTCAAGCTTCCTGGAGCCCTGGGCAATGCGGTGGGATTCCTGGGCGATTTGAATACGGGCCTTGCCATGGTCATCATCGGCGCCCAGATGGCCCGGACAGACCTGCTGTCCACCTTCCGGGACGGCAAGCTCTACGCCGCGGCGGCGGTGAAGCTGATCGTTCTGCCCCTGATGACCGCGGCCATCCTTTTGCTGCTGCCCATCCAGTTCGAGTTCAACTTTTTTGTGGCCATCGTCATCCTCTCCGGCGCGCCCTGCGCGGGGATCACCAGTATGATGGCAGAGAAGTACGGCAAGGACGCCGAGCGCTCGGCCCAGCTGGTGAGCCTTTCCAATCTGCTGAGCATCGTCACCCTGCCGGTGGTCACTGTGCTGGCGGAGACTTTGGCCGGATAGGGATACTGGGCTGATAAATCAGGAAAGATAAACGAGGAAAGGGTTTGACCCATATGGAGATCAACGGCGAACAGGTAAACGAAATCAGACGATATGACGAGCTGGGACTTTCCGAGGCCATTTTGAAGGCAGTGGAAAAGAAGGGCTACATCCAGGCCACCCCCGTCCAGGCGGGGGCCATCCCCTACTTCATGGAGTGGAAGGACGTCATCGCCAAGGCCCCCACGGGCACCGGCAAGACCTTTGCCTTCGGCATCCCCATGGTGGAGCACGCCGATCCGGCGGGCGGCGACGTCACCGGCCTGGTGCTGGCCCCCACCCGGGAGCTGGCCATCCAGATCCAGGAGGAGCTGCAGGATCTTTGCGCCTTCAAAGAGGGGGTGCAGGTGGTGTGCCTCTATGGCGGCGCCCCCATCGAAAAGCAGATCACCCAGCTCAAGAAGGGCCCCCAGATCGTGGTGGCCACCCCGGGCCGGCTGATGGATCACATGAAGCGGCGCACGGTGCGCCTTGACCACGTGGAGACAGTGGTGCTGGACGAGGCCGACCGGATGCTGGACATGGGCTTTATCCGGGATGTGACCCGGATCCTGGATCAGATCAAGTCCCGCAGGAACATCGGCATGTTCTCCGCCACCATTTCCCGGGAAGTGATGGACATCTCCTGGGTCTACCAGCGCGATCCGGTGGAGATCACCGTTCAGGCCGACGTGCAGAATAAGCCGGACATCGACCAGTACCGCATCGAGGTGGACCGCTCGGCCAAGGCGGAGCTGATGGTGCAGCTGCTTACCCACGGGGGGTACGAGCGGGCCATCGCCTTCTGTAACACCAAGAATATGACCGACCGGCTCTCCGGACTTCTGCGTATGGCGGGGGTGAAATGCGAGGCCATCCACGGCGACATTCAGCAATCCGCCCGGGAGAAGAGCCTGGGCCGGTTCCGCCAGGGGAAGTTCCAGGTGCTGGTGGCCACCGATGTGGCCGCCCGTGGCCTGGACATCGACGATGTGGACGTGGTGTTCAACTATGATGTGCCCGACGAGAACGAGTACTACGTCCACCGCATCGGCCGTACCGGGAGGGCCCGCCGCCACGGGGTGGCCTACACCTTTGTCTCCGGCGTCACGGAGGATCTCCGCATGGATGAGATCGTCAAGGGCACCCGGAACACGGTGAAGAAGCTCCGCTACGAAAAGGGCACTTTAGAGGAGCTTTGAGCGCAGATAGAGAAAAGGAGACAGCAATTTCCCATGATCAATTTTCAGATACCCCAGCCCGCCGACAAAGCCTGGGTGGATCAGCGCCTGGCCGGAGGGAATTACCGGGGATGTGAGTACAGCTTTACCAACCTGCTGGTATGGGGCGCGGCCTACGACCAACGCATTGCCGATGTGGAAGGGTTCCTGGTGGTTCGAGTAAAGGGGAACCTGGGCTACGGCTACTTTTGGCCCGCGGGGGCGGGAGACCTGGACAAGGCGCTGACCCTGCTGGAGCAGGACGCCCAAGAGCGGGGCGAGGAGTTCCGGCTGGTGGGCGTCACCCCCGAGGGGGCGGCGGAATTGGAACGGCTTCGGCCGGGACAGTATACCTGTACCCTTGACCGGGACGGCTCTGACTACCTTTACGACATTGATAAGCTCGCCGACCTGGGCGGGCGGAAGCTCCACTCCAAGCGCAACCACTGCGCCCGGTTCCAGGATAACAACCCCGACTGGGTCTATGAGGACATGACGCCCCAGGCGCTGGGGGAGTGCCTGGAGCTGGACGAGCAGTGGGATCGCCTTAGCCGGGAACGGGAAGGGGCGGAAGAGGCGGAGGACATGACCAACGAGCGCAAGGCCCTGCTGCTCTCCGCCAAGTACTTCAAGGAGCTGAAGCTGGAGGGCGGGCTCCTCCGGGTGGGAGGCCAGGTGGTGGCCTTTACCATGGGCGACCTGCTGGGGGTCGACACCTTTGACGTGCACTTCGAGAAGGCCTACAGTGAGATCCAGGGGGCCTACCCCATGATAAACCGGGAGTTCGCCCGGCGGATCCGGCAGCGGTACCCCCAGGTGCGCTACCTGAACCGGGAAGAGGATATGGGCATCGAGGGCCTGCGGAAGGCCAAGGAGTCCTACTATCCGGATCTGATGGTGGAAAAGCACTGGGTGGTGCGGAAAAAATAAGGGAAACGGGAGCCACGGCCCTGTGGCCTCCCGTTTTTTGCTGGAAAGGCGGCGTTTTTATGACAGAGACCGGCCTGGCCCGGCAGGAGGAGCTGCCCCGGCTGAGAGAGCTGTGGCAGCTGGCCTTCGGGGACGAGGAGGCGCTCATTGACGGCTTTTTTGCCCGCTGGGGCGGCCCTGACCGGCTGCTGACGCTGCGGGAGGGGGGCGTGGCCATGTCCATGCTGGCGCTGCTTCCCATGGAGGCGGTGACGGCATCGGGGCAGCGGGCTGCACTGCCCTATGTTTACGCCCTGGCCACCGACCCCGCCCAGCGGGGAAAGGGCTACGCCAAAAAACTGCTGGACTATGCCGCCGACCGGGCGCGGGATATGGGCGCGGCGGGGATCTGCACCGTTCCGGCCCAGCCCTCTCTGCACAAATTTTTCGCCTCGGCGGGGTACGGCGAATGTTTTGCCGCCCGGCGGTGGATCGCCGCTATGGATCCCTCCGCGGCGGCGGGAGAGGCGGCCAACCTGGGTGCGGCGGAGTATGCCCGGCTGCGGGAGACGCTTTTGAAGGGCGTCCCCCACGGGGCCTGGGACGGGGAGCTCACCGCCATTCAGGAGAGCTTTTCCCAAAGCTCCGGGGGTGGGCTCTACCGTCTGACGTTGGCGGAGGGGCCTGGCTGCGCCGCCGTGGAGCGGCATGGCGGCATGGCGGTGGCCAAGGAGCTTCTGTGCCCCGCGGGAACCCTCCCCCAGGCCGCGGCCCTGCTGGCCCGGCAGCTGGGGATCGGGAACTGGGAGCTGCGGGGGCCGGCGGCCATGGAGATGGGGGAGGACTGGCGCTTCGGTATGGCGATCTGGTTCGACAAGGAGATGGGAGCGGCCTTCGGAGAGAGGGCTTACCTGGGCCTGGCCTTCGATTGACCCATATAAATTTTCATGACACAAAAGGAAGATCTTGTGATAAAATATAGGGGAAAAGCGGCCCGATCATAACGAGAGCCGCCGGAGGGAAAGGAGACTTTTTCTATGGAGAATATCTACATTACCATCGGCCGGGAATTTGGCAGCGGAGGCCGGGAGATCGGCAAGAAGGTGGCCCAGGCGCTGGGGATCCCCTACTACGACAAGGAGCTGCTGGCGGTAGCGGCCAAGGAGAGCGGCCTGAGCCGGGAGTTCCTGCAAAGTTACGACGAAAAGCCCACCAACAGCTTTCTCTACTCCCTGGTGATGGGACAGCAGAACCTGCTCACCGGCGTCCAGGGCACCACGGTGGAGCAGCTGGCGGCAAAGGCCCAGCGGGACGCGGTGCTCTCCGTGGCGGAACAGGGCAGCTGCGTTATCGTAGGCCGCTGCGCCGACTACATCCTCCGGGATAAGCCGGGCCTTGTGCGCGTGTTTGTCTGCGCCGACTGGGATAAGCGGCTGGAGCGGGTCTGCGAGCGGGACGGCGTGAGCCGGAAGGAGGCGGAGGAGAAGCTGCGCCGGGTGGATAAGGCCCGGGCCTCTTACTACAGCTTCCACACCGACCGGAAGTGGGGCGAGGCGGAGAGCTACGACCTGTGCGTCAGATCTTCCCTCCGGGGCACCCAGGCCGCCGCCGACCTGATCGTCCAGTTCTGCAAGGGCTAAGGGTTTGCCCGCCGTGCCCCCTGCGCCACTGCCAGGAGACAGGATGGAAATTATGCATCAAAAATGAATATTTGAATATCCAATACATCCTCTTTCCGCATCCCGTCCGCCGTTTCACCGGCGGACGGGAATTTTGCACACTGATTTTTGTGCAAAATAACAACAAAATAGGGGTTGCATTTTTATAAATGACGATGTATAATTATGCACATCCTCAGCAGAGGACAAAAGGAGAGAGTGATATGAAAAACGATACGATGAAGAAGATCCTGGGCCTGACGCTGAGCGCCGCCCTGTCCCTGAGCCTGCTGGCCTCCTGCGGCGGCGGTGCTTCCACCCAGACCCCTGCTCCCGATGAGAGCAAGGCCGCTGAGCCTGCTCAGTCCCAGGCCGCCGAGCCTGCCGCCCCCACCAAGCTGGTCTTCGGCACCTCCGCCGACTATCCCCCCTTTGAGTTCCACATCCTGGAGGACGGCGAGGACAAGATCGTGGGCCTGGACGTGTCCGTGGCCAAGGCCATCGCCGAGGACATGGGCGCCGAGCTGGAGATCGTGGACATGAACTTTGATAACCTGCTCACTTTGATGGCCCAGGGCAAGTGCGATTTTGTTATCGCCGACATGGAGTCCACTCCCGACCGGGAGGCAGCCGCCGACGCCTCCGACCCCTACTATGAGGATCTGGCTCCCATGGTGCTGGTGAAGAAGGCCAACCTGGAGCAGTACAAGAGCATCGAGGACTTTACCGGCAAGAATGTGGGCGCCCAGACCGGCACAAACAAGGCGCTCATTGTCACCGGTGAGGACGAGGAGACCGCCCCCATCCACATGACCGGCGCCAATGCGGTGCTGCTGACCAACGTGGGCGACCTTATTAACCAGCTGGTCTACGACAAGTGCGACGCTGTGGTGCTGGACGGCGCTGTGGCTGTGAAGTATGCCCAGACCAACGACGAGCTGGCCGTTGTGGAGGGGATCGAGCTGGGCCACGTGGGCCTGCCCTGCGTGTGGGTGGCCGAGGGGGATCCCAATGGCCTGCTCCCCGCCATCAATGAGACCATTGCCAAGCTGAAGGCCGCCGGCTCCATCGACACGTTCAAGGAGGAGGCCGACTCCCTCAGCGACCAGGCCATCGGTGGCTGAGGCCGGCCATTCCCCAACATAAGTAAATCAAGACGCCGCCGCGCGGGGCTATTGCCCCAAAAGCGCAACGCCACCCTCCTCTCTCTTTTGGAGGTCTGCGC
>NZ_CALPCU010000018.1:0-43125 GCF_943193085.1 Vermiculatibacterium agrestimuris
GCCACAACCCCAAGGAGTATAACGGCTATAAGGTCTACTGGGCCGACGGCGCCCAGCTGGAAGTGGCGGCCGGTTTTTTCTATGGAAAGAACTCAGGCGACGAGGAAGAACTTGACGAGGAACAGGGCGGAGATGACGTAGGTCAGGGCGGAGACCTCCCTGGCCTTGCCGGTGAACACTTTGATGACCGTGTAGGAGATGAGGCCCAGACCGATGGCGTGGCCGATGGAGCTGGACACGGGCATGGCGATGAGCATGAGGGCCACGGGAACCATCTGATCCATATCGTCAAAGTTCACGTTCTTCAGGCCCATGACCATCAGTACGCCCACGTAGATGAGAGCGGAGGAGGTGGCGGCGGCGGGGATGATGGCGGCGATGGGGGCGATGAAGATGCAGGCCAGGAACAGAACGCCGGTGGTGAGGGCGGTCAGGCCCGTGCGGCCGCCGGCCTCCACACCGGAGGCGGACTCCACGAAGGTGGTGACAGTGGAGGTGCCGGTGCAGGCGCCGGCCACGGTGCCCACTGCGTCGGCCAGCAGGGCCTGCTTCATGTGGGGCATATTGCCGTGCTCATCCACCATGCCCGCCCGGGAGGCGGTGCCCACCAGGGTGCCGATGGTGTCGAACATATCGATCATGCAGAAGGTGATAATGAGGGTGACGGCGGTGAAGGCGCCGATCTCCATGAAGCCCTGGAAGTTGAACTTAAAGAGGGTGGTGTCCACCATATCCTGGAAGGGGGGCAGGAAGGAGGCGCTGGACAGGGAGGCGAAGGGGTTGACCTGCAAAACGGCATAGGAGCCGATCCAGTAGACCACCGAGGCCACCAGCATGCCCAGCAGCACCGCGCCCTTGACGCCCTTCTTGGCCAGGATGACGATGACGAACAGGCCGATGAACATGGTGGCCACGCTGAGTACCATGGCGTTATAGCCGGAGCCCATGGTGCTCTGGGCCACCGCGGGGGTCAGGGCGCCGAAGAAATCACGCATCACGAAGAAGGGGCCGCCGGTTTCGGAGTAGACCCCGGCGTTGGAGCCGAAGCCGATGTTCATGAGCATCAGGCCGATGGCGGGGGCGATGCCCAGCCGAACGCCCAGAGGGATGGCGTCGACGATTTTTTCCCGGATGTTGAGCAGGGACAGGATGAGGAAGATGATGCCCTCAATGAGAATGATGACCAAAGCGGTCTGGAAGGAGGCCAGATAGCTCATGCCGGTGAGGCCGACGATATTGGCCACCACCACGGCGAAGAAGCTGTTAAGACCCATGCCGGGCGCCAGGGCAAAGGGCTTATTGGCGGCGAAGGCCATGACGAACATAGCGATGGCCGAGGCGATGCAGGTGGCCAAAAATACGCCGTTCCAAAGCGGGGAGCCCACGTCGAAGCCGGTGAGCAGGTTGGGGTTCAGCGCGATGATGTAGGCCATGGTCATGAAGGTGGTCAGGCCCGCGACGAGCTCCGTGCGCAGGGTGGTGCCGTTTTCCTTGAGCTTGAACAATTTTTCCATTACGCTCCCTCTCCTCAACTTCCGGGATTTTTTTCGGGATAAGGGAGGCGAACGGCAAAAAAGGGAAAAACAAAATAAGCAGAACTATATCGTTAGTTCCGCTCTATGCAATTCCGGTAGTTGTCGGATAGGCCGCCAGTAGAGACTCGAGACCCAACTCGTCTCGATTATACCGAAAATATGAAGTTGATAGAAGTATGCTACCATAGAAATCGGCAAAATACTACTGATTTTTTCTGCAAATTGACAACAGGAAAACTGGGGAGTATAATTCAAAATAGACAAAAGGCAAGGAGCTGATAGTATGACCTATGAGTTGTCCGTGGCGGGCCTGAGGCGGGAGCTGCCCCTGTGTCCTCTGAACGATACGCTGATGATCGGCGCGTTTGTGATCTTCGGCGATGTGGAGCTGACCTGCGCCTGCGCCCGGGAACTTTTGAAGAAGGCGCCGGAGTTTGACTACATGGTGGCGCCCGAGGCCAAGGCCATCCCTCTGATCCACGAGATGGCCCGCCAGAGCGGCCGCAACGAGTACTTTCTGGTGCGGAAAAAGAAGAAGGCCTATATGAACGGCGTGTTTGAGGCGGTGGATAAGTCCATCACCACCGAGGGGGAGCAGAAGCTCTACATGGATGGGGCGGACGCCGCCAAAATGAAGGGTAAGCGCATCCTTATCCTGGACGACGTGATCTCCACCGGCGGCTCTCTGGCCGCAGTGGAGAATCTGGTGGAGCAGGCCGGCGGCAATGTGGTGGGCCGCATGGCCATCCTGGCCGAAGGGGACGCCGCCAGGCGGCAGGACATCCTCTTTCTGGAGAAGCTTCCCCTGTTCAACAGCAGGGGGGAACCCCTGGGCTGAGGCGCTATCGTGAAACAAGGCCCCGTTTCCAAAATGGAAACGGGGCCTTGTTATATCTTTATTCGATGGGCCCAAAGTCCCCGTGGAAGGGGAAGACCACCCAGAGCGCCTTGCCCAGGACGTACCGTTCGTCCACTGTGCCCAGCAGCTCATGGCGGGAGTCGGAGGAGTGGTTGCGGTTGTCACCCATGACGAAGATAGAGCCCTCGGGCACCACCACGTCGGAGATAGACATTTCAGGGCTTGCGGGGTAGACCATGATCTCGTTGATATAGGGCTCGTCCAAAGCCGCGCCGTCCACATAGACCTTGCCCGCGGTATAGTCCACCGTCACGTGCTGGCCGCCGGTGGCGATGACCCGCTTGACGATGGGGTCGTTCATAAAGGTGTTCTTGCGAAGCACCACCACATCCCCCTGCCTGGGGGAGTAGCCCAGGGACTGGAGGAGCATCAGATCCCCCTCGTGAAGGGTGGGCACCATGGAAGAGCCCTTCACCTCAATGACCCGCCCCACCAGGGCAAAAACCAGGATGAGGAAGATGAGGACGGTGACCAGGGTCTGCGTCCAGTAGAAAAGATCCAGCTTAAAGGAGCCCTTTTCCTCCTCGGGTTTTTCACTGGGATTCAAAGCCTCGTCAGTCATGAGATCAGCTCCTTTTCTGTGGGGGGAAATCCCCGCGGACTCATATGGAACAATTATTATAACCCAATCAAAGGGAAAATGCAACCTTCTCACAGCGAGGCCAGGCTCACATCCCGGCCCCTGAGCAGCCCGGCCTCCCGGCTGTGGCAGGTGAACAGGAGCACCTGCCGCTTTTCGGCCAAGTCCAGAAGGCAGTCCAGGGCGTAAGCGGCCCGGGTATCGTCAAAGGCGTCCAGGGCGTCGTCCAGCAGAATGGGGCAGGGTTCCCCGGCGGGGAGCACCAGCTCGCACATGGCGAGGCGCATGGCCAGGTAGAGCTGTTCCGCCGCGCCCACGGAGAGGGAGAGATCCTGCCGGTGGGCCGCGCCGTCCCGCTCCTGGGCCAGAGCCTGGAACTGGCGGGTGAGGGCGGCTTTGTCATACTTTCCGCCGGTGAGGGCGGAGAGAAAAGCGCCGGCCTTGGCGTTGACGGCGGGGGAGAACCGCTCCCGCAGAAGGGAGTCGGCGTTTTTCAGGCTCTCCAGGGCGGCGGCGATGGCGTCATACTCCCTCCGGCGCTGTTCCAGCGCCTCCATAAGCTGGCCCCGGCGCTCCTCCAGCTCCGCCGGGTCGCCCTGGGAGGAGAGCTCTCCCTGGAGCCGGGCGGCGCTGGCGGCGGCCCGCTCCAGCGCACCGTTTACGGTCTGAAGCCGGGCGGCCAGTTCCCCGGCGTCCCCCTGGACAGGGACGGCGGAGACCGCCGCCGCAGTTCCCTGGGGGGAGGGGAGAGCGGTGAGCAGCCGCTCCGCCGCCTCCAGCCTGGCCTGAGCCAGCCGGTAGGTTTCCCCCTGCTGCAGAGCCCGGGAGAGGGCGGCGGAGACCCCGAAGGGATCGGAGACTTGAGGGGCGAAGGGGCGGACAAAGTTTAGAAGCTGTCCGGTGAGCTCCTCTTTCTGCCCGGCGAGCTTGTCCCGCTCGGTCTGGGTGGCCTGAAGCTGCCGCTCCGCCTCCTGAAGGGCGGTCATCTTCCGGCTGTACTCTGTCCCACGGGTCAGAATGTCCTCCGGCGTCTGGGCCTGATAACGCTCCATAAGCGTGGAAAGCCGTTTTTTCTTTCCCCTGCCCATGAGGAACATGGGCAGGGCCACGACGGCCCAGCCCAGAATAGCGCCCAGGATGAGCATGGGCAGGGAATAGGGGCGGCCCTGGGCGGTGCGGCCGAGCGCAAAGCCCAAAATGCAGCCCACCGGCGCGCCCAAAAGGGACAGGAGGGAAGCCCCCTTCTTTTGCAGGGCCACGGCCTGGTCGTGGTCGGCCTGGGCCTTGGCGGCGGCTTGGGCGGCGTCCCAGCCGGAGAAACAGGGGTCTGACTGGGCAGCTTTCCGGGCCTCCTCCGCCGCCTCTCTGGCCTCTGGGATGGCCTTCTCTGCCATGCGCAGGTTGGCCTCTAAGGTATTCAGATATGCCAGGTCTCCCTGGGCCCGGCGCAGCTCTTCGGTGGAGGGAAGGTACCCTGCGGCAGCCTGGGCGGTCTGCAGGGCGTCCAAAGCGGCGTCGTAGTCCGCCTGAGCCTGCTGCCGCCGCTGGCCCTGTTGGGCGGCGCTGGCGGCGGCGTGGGCCTGGAGCCGGGTCTGGAGCTGGGCCTTCTGGGCCTGGAGGGCCTCCTGCTCCTGGAGGGCGGCCTGGGCCTGGCGGAGAAGCTCTCCCTGACGGGCGGCGGCGGTCTCTACCTGCTCCAGCTGGTGTTCCAGCTCGGGGATGAGGCCCACCCGGCTGTTTACCTTCCGCCGGTTGAGCCAGTCCTTCAGCCGCCGCTCCACCTGGGAGAAGGACACGTCCTCCTCCCCCGAGGTAGCCAGGGTGGCCACCCGCTTTTCCAGATCCCCACTGGGGGAGAGGGAGATCTCCCCCTGGCCCACAAAGGCGGTGCGCTCAAAGACCTCCCGGGAGATCCCCAGCAGGGTCTCGCCGCAGTTCTCCGCCGTCAGGCCGGGGACGGCCTCGCCGGTGGCGGTATAGACGGCGGAGAAGGCCCCCCAGGCCGCTGTTCCCTTGGGGCCGCGGTAAAGGGTGACCTCCCGGCCCTTCCATTCCAGCTCGATGGTGCCCTCCATGGCCGCCCCCGACCAGGGCTGGTAGCGGTTTTTCTCCGCCAGGTAGCCCGCCCTGTCCCGGTCGCGGGTGGGGAAGCCGTAGAGCATGGCCCGGAGAAAGGCGCACCAGGTGGACTTGCCGGCCTCGTTTTGGGCCTGGATGAGGGTGAGGCCGTCGCCGGGGATCAGGACGGCCTTTTCCAGCGCACCGAAGGAGGCGGTCATTTTCCGTATTTTCATGGCGTATCCTCCCCATTTTCCAAGGCGGCAAGGCCGTAGCGCACCGCCCGCTCCAGGGTGGCCAGCTCCTCTCCCTGGGCGGCGGACATGCGCCGGCGCATGTCCCGGAGGAAGAGGCCCGTGAGGCTGTCCTCCTTCTCCCGGGCCCACAGATCCTGGGGCACCCGGGTATGGTCGCGGACGGTCAGAGCCCAGCGGTAGGGCCTGGCGGCGGCCAGGAGGGCGCTGACGTCCAGAGCCCCGGCCTCCCCAGTGAGGATGAGGCGGCAGATGTCCTCGCCCCTTCCCAGGGCCAGGGCGGCGGTCACGGCCTGGGCGGGCTCTTTGCCCGTCAGGTCGCACTCCAGGATCTCATACCGGCGGCGGCACAGGGGGAGGAACTGGGCGGTGACCTGTGCGCCGTCCAGGGTGATCCACAAAGCGCCCTTGTCGCCCAACTCGTCAAAGCCCCGGCCCTCGGCGCAGCCCGGGTAGGCCCAATATGTACCGCCCTCCCGCTGGAGGCCGGAGCAGCTGTGGACATGGCCCAGGGCCAGGTAGGTAAGGCCGCTCTGGGCGATCTCCTGGCGGGAGATGGAGCCGTACCGGCCCGTGCCGTCCACATCCCCGTGGCACACCATCACCGCGGGCTTGTCCCCGCCGGCGGCCTGAAAGCCGGCCAGGGGGGAGTTGTCCCGGAACTGGCCGGTAAAGGCGCAGCCGTAAAGGTCGAGGCCAGGCAGCTCCACCCGCTGGGGGGCGGGTTCCCGGAAGAGGATCACGTTTTTGGGCCAGAAGTCGGCGGCGTAGAGGCAGGCGGGGTGATAGAAGTCGTGGTTGCCGGGGGCAATGGCCACCGGGGCGGGGATACGTCCCAGGGCGGCGGCCAGGGCCTGGGCGGTCTCCCGGTAGGTCTGCTCCGAATCTAAAAGGTCGCCGGAGAGGAGCACCAGATCGGCCCCCTTCTCAATGGCGGTATCCGCCAGGGCGTCCAGAAAAAGCCGCTGCTCGGAGCGGCGCTGGCGGGCCTGCTCCGCTGTCAGGGCGGCGAAGGGGGCGTCCAGGTGGAGGTCGGCGGCGTGAAGGATATGAAGCATGGAGCACGCTCCTTTCATGGAGAGGAAAATGGGGTGGTTTTGCGGGAGATAGGGGCCTGGGCGCCGGGTCAATCCCCCAGATCCACCCGCTCCACCGCCATGCACTTCCTGGCGGCGGTGTCGATGGTGAACAGAACGCTCTCCAGCTTCCGGGGGCCGGGGGCCTCCTCGTACCGCCGGGGAAGGCCGCCCAGGAAGCGGTTGACGGCCTGCTCGGGTTTGATGCCCAGCACCGACTGGGCCGGGCCGGTCATGCCCAAGTCGGTGACAAAGCCGGTGCCCTGGGGCAAAATATGCCCGTCGGCGGTGGGCACATGGGTGTGGGTGCCCCACACCGCCTGTACCCGGCCGTCCAGGTACCAGCCCATGGCCCCCTTCTCGCTGGTGGCCTCGGCATGGAAGTCCACCACCACGATGTCGGCCTCCATCTCCTTCAGGGCCTTATCGGCCACGGTGAAGGGGTTGTCGAAGTTGGCGTCCATCTCGGTGCGGCCGATGAGGTTCATCACCCCGATGCGCAGGCCCCTGGGGCCGTCGAAAACGCCCCAGCCCCGGCCGGGGACACGGCTGGTGTAGTTGCCGGGGCGGAGGATATAGGGATTCTCCTCCAAAAAATCGGCGATCTGAAGGCGGTTCCAGGTGTGGTTGCCCAGGGTGATCACGTCGCACCCGGCGTCGAAGATGACATGGGCCTGCTGGGGGGTGATCCCCACCCCGGAGGCGTTCTCCCCGTTGACCACGGTGAAGTCCACCGCCTTGAGTTTTTTCACGCTGCGCAGGTGGTCGGTGAGATAGTCCAGGCCGGACTGGCCCACCACGTCGCCTACGGCCAAAAGATGCAGGATCATGGGCATTGCCTCCTTGCGGTATTAACTTATATTATACGTCATCTTTCCCCAAAGCGCAATTGCTACCACCAAGGTCTCCACTGTCCATTGAATCCCCAAAAGAACTGTGGTAAAATCAGGCTGTACGAATTGACGGGCCATTCATAAGCCGGGCGTGAAGAGGGAGGACGCGGTATGGACGATATGTTGCAATTTGCGGACAGGGAGGAGTTTCGGAGCTGGCTTGCGGAGAACTGCCTGTCTGAGGACGGGGTTTGGCTCCTGTTCGGCAAGCCGGGCGGGCCGAAGACGATCACAGCCGCGGCAGCGCTGGAGGAGGCGCTCTGCTTTGGGTGGATCGACGGACAGATGGAGCGGCTGGATGAGAAGACCTACCGGAAGTATTTTTCCCAGCGGCGGGCCAAGAGCAAGTGGTCGGAGAAAAATAAAGCCCTGGTCAAAGACCTGGAGGCGCGGGGGCTTATGACTGAGTTTGGCAGGAAGAAGATCGAGCAGGCGCAGAAAAACGGCCAGTGGCAGGCCCCCAAGCCTGCGGCTGTTACGCCGGAGCAGATCGAGGCCCTGTCTGCGCTTTTGGCAGACTATGCGCCTGCCTGTACCAATTTTCAGGCCATGCCCCCCTCGGTAAAGAAGACCTATACCAAGGCATACCTGGACGCCAAGACGCAGGCTGGTCGGGAAAAACGGCTTGCCTGGATGGTGGACAGGCTCAACCGGAATCTGAAGCCTATGTGAGGGCCATAGAGACCAAATTTGTAAATTTTCCTTGAACTCCCTTGAAAAATCGCATACGAAGGACTATCATATATTAGCACTCCAATTCCTGGAGTGCTAATATTCGTTTTTGATAAAATTATCATATATGGAGGCAAAAAATCATGGCAAAGAAGCAATTCAAAGCGGAATCCAAGCGGCTGCTCGATCTGATGATCAACTCCATCTACACCCACAAGGAGATCTTCCTCCGGGAGCTGATCTCCAACGCCAGCGACGCGGTGGACAAGCTGGCCTACAAGGCCCTCACCGACGACAAGGTGGGCGTCAAGCGCAAGGACTTCCAGATCACCCTGGAGACCGACAAGCAGGCGCGCACCATCACCATCACCGACAACGGCATCGGCATGACGAAGGAGGAGCTGGAGAAGAACCTGGGCACCATCGCCCGCAGCGGCTCCCACCAGTTCAGGCAGGAGATGGACAAGGCCGCGGCGGGGAAGAAGGTGGACATCATCGGCCAGTTCGGCGTGGGCTTTTACTCCGCCTTCATGGTGGCCGATACGGTCACTGTCCGCTCCCGGGCCTATGGGGCGGAGGAAGCCTGGGAGTGGAAAAGCGACGGAGCCGACGGCTACACGGTGGAGAGCTGCAGGAAGGAGGGCGTGGGCACCCAGGTCATTCTTCACCTGAAGCCGGACACTGAAGAGGAAAAGTACAGCGAATATCTGGAGGCCGGCCGGCTCCAGGAGCTGGTGAAGAAGTACTCCGATTACGTCCACACCCCCATCCGCATGGAGGTGAGCCACACCCACATGAAGCCCCGCCCGGAGGACGCCGGGGAGGACTACCAGCCGGAGTACGAGACCCACACGGAGATCGAGACCCTCAATTCCATGGTGCCCCTGTGGCAGAGGCAGAGGAGCCGGGTGAAGAAGGAGGAATACGACCAGTTCTACCGGGAGAAGTTTGGGGATTGGGAGGAGCCGCTGTGCACCATCCACATCGCCGCCGAGGGCCAGATGGAGTACAAGGCCCTGCTCTTCATCCCCGCCCACGCTCCCTTCGATTACTACTCCAAGGACTACGAGAAGGGCCTGCAGCTCTACTCCTCCGGGGTGCTCATCATGGACAAGTGCGGGGAGGTGGTTCCCGACCACTTCTCCTTTGTCAAAGGGGTGGTGGACTCCCAGGATCTGCCTCTGAACATCTCCCGGGAGACCTTGCAGCACACTCGGGCCCTCCACATCATGGAGACCAATGTGGAGAAGAAGGTGAAGGCGGAGCTGCTCAAACTCCAGAAGGAGGAGCGGGAGAAGTACCTGCAGTTCTGGAAGGGATTCGGCCGCCAGCTCAAGTACGGCACGGTGAACGGGTACGGGGCCAAGAAGGAGGTCTTGCAGGATCTGCTGTTGTTCCACACCTCGGACGGCGAGGCGCTGACCACTCTGGCCGAGTATGTGGAGCGGATGAAGGAGGGGCAGGAGAGCATCTTCTACCTGTGCGCCGAGAGCGTGGAGCTGGCCCGGGCCCTGCCCCAGGCCGAGCGGGTGCTGGACAAGGGCTATGAGATCCTTTACTTCACCGACGAGGTGGACGAGTTCGTGGCCCAGACCCTGATGCGCTATGCCGACAAGTCCTTCAAAAACGCCGCCGACGCCGACGCCCTTCCGGAGACGGAGGAGGAGAAGCAGGCCGCCGAGAAGCGGGCGGAGGCCAACCGACCGGTGCTGGATTTCGTGAAGGAGGCCCTGGGGGACAAGGTCAGCGACGTGCGCCTTTCTAAAGTCCTGAAGTCCGGGGCGGTGTGCATGACCGCCGACGGCCCGCTGAGCCTGGAGATGGAAAAGTACTTCCAGAAGATGGGCGACGAGGGCATGGGGATGATGAAGGCCCAGCGGGTGCTGGAGCTCAACGCCGACAGCCCGGTCTACGCGGCGCTGAGCCAGGCGGTGGCCCAGGAGCCGGAGAAGGCGAAGAAATACGCCCAGCTCCTCTATGACCAGGCCCTCATCATCGCCGGCCTCCCCGTGGAGGACACGGCGAAATATACCGAGCTGGTCTGTTCCCTGATGGTATAATATGGATGTCTCAAAAGGGAGAGATCAAGGGCGAAAAAGCTTGCATAATATTTTAAGAAATGATATGATGCTTTTGTAGACGCCATTTGTTCCAAAAATATAAAAAGGAGGGGATCGAATGAAAAAGAAAGTTTTGTCTCTGGTCCTGGCTGGGGCGTTGTGCCTGAGCTTGGGCGCTTGCGGGAGCGGAGCGGGGAAGGAGACCCCCGAGGCCAAAGGGATCTACACGCCCGGAACCTATGTTGGAATTTCGGAAAAGGGCATGGGAGGCAAAGTGAAGGTGGAAGTGACGGTGGATGAAAACGCCATCACTGCCGTCAACGTTGTCAAGCATGCCGAGACGCCTGGTATCTCCGACCCTGCTATGGAACAGATCCCCGCCGCTATTATGGAGGCGAACTCTCCCGAGGTAGAGGCTGTGGCCGGCGCGACCCTGACCTCCGAGGCGATCAAGGAGGCCGTGGCCGGCGCCCTGGCGGTGGCCAGAGGCGAAGCCGAGCCTGTGGAGGAGACGAACACGGCCAGCGTGGAGCTCCCCTTCGAGAGCCCTGATGTCATCGTCATCGGCTGTGGCTTTGCCGGGATGAACACCGCGCTGAGCGCCGCGGAGGCGGGAGCCAATGTGCTGGTGCTGGAGAAGACCGGTAAATGGGGCGGCTCCGCCAACGTGGGCGGCTCTACCCTTTCCGGCGCGGGCACCAAGATGCAGAAAGAGGCGGGGATCGAGGATACCCCCGAGCTGCTGGTGGAAGAGATCGAGAAGCGCAACGCCGACAACGGAGGCAAAGAGAACTATAACGAGGAGCTCACCTGGTACTATGCCCGCCACTCCGGCGAGGCGGTGGACTGGCTGGACAGCCTCGGGGCGGATCTGGGTGACCGGGTACCCCGGATGCCCAGCCTCTACGAGCCGATGAATGTGGCCCGTGTCTATAGCTCCGGCAAGATCTCCACCTACATCGATGCCGTGGGCAAGCTGCTCACTGAGCAGGTGGAGGCCGGCAAGGTGGCTATTCTCTACAACACCCCGGCCACTGAGCTCATCATGGACGGAAGCGCCGTTGTGGGCGTGAAGGCCCAGACCGAGGACGGCGCTGAGGTAGAGTTCCGCGCCCCCGCCACCGTCATGTGCGCCGGCGGCTACGGCCACAGCGAGGAGCTGCTCCACCAGTACAATTTCCAGAACTGCCTGACCACCAGCCCTGAGTTCTGTACCGGCGACGGCTTCCGCTTCGCCATGCAGGCCGGCGGTGTGCTGAAGAACATGGACTACTGCTCCACTTACGCCGGCGGCGTTCGGGACGGGGACAACTTTGTCAAGACCATGAGCATCCGGGTCAAGGACTTCCCCTACATGATCTTCGTTAACAAAGACGGCGAGCGCTTCGTGGACGAGCTGGGCGCTGAGGACGGCTCGGACTACGATGAGATCACCTCCTGGTGGAAGAAGGGGGACAACACCGTTTACATCATGTTTGACCAGGCCATGGTGGACGAGCTCCGCGAGCGGGAGATGCCCATCTTCTCTGGCGATAAGGATTGGAGCAAGTGGGATACCGCTGTGGAGAAGGGCCAGGAGATCTTTAAGGCCGACACCGTGGCGGAGGCCGCCAAGCTGGCGGGCATCGATGAGGCCGGGCTGGAGGCCACCATTGCGCGCTATAACGGCTTTGTGGACGCCGGGGAGGACGCCGACTTCGGCCGGATCCGGGAGATGAAGAAGTTCGAGACCGGCCCCTACTACATCGTGCGTACGATCCCCTACGTGATGATCACCTCGGGCGGAGCTTGGATGAACGACAAGTGCCAGCTTCTCAACGAGGCGGGCGAGCCCATTCCCGGCCTTTATCAGGCCGGCGAGATGGTGGGTAACGCAAATATCTGCGGCCACACAACCTTCGGCGGTATCCAGAATACCGGCTGTATGGTCTTTGGCAAGCAGGCGGGCGCCCAGGCCGCCGCCTATGCCGCGCAGCAGAAGTAAAGAGACTGTCCGGGCCGAAAAGCTCTTCCCCGTTCCTGGAATGGGGAAGAGCTTTTCTTTTTTTGAAAATTATGAAAAAAATTTCCAGAGATGGATTGCAATTTTTTAACAACTTGCTATACTGTGTTGCGTATAGGAAATAAATTGTCTCATGCCAAAATTTGAAAGGAGTATACAATGAAAGGAACAAAACTTGCGGCTCTGTCTCTGTGCGCGGCCCTGCTCCTGTCCAGCTGCGGAACCCCCGCCGAGAAGGCGACTGTCTCGGCCGCCCCCCAGGAGGGGACTTACAAAGCGGGTACGTACGAGGCCAGCGCCGATGGCAGAAACGGCCCGGTGAAGGTGTCCGTCACCTTCTCCGCCGACGCCATCGAAAAGGTGGAGATCACCGAGCACACCGAGACCGGCGGGATCGCGGATCCCGCCATCTCCGACATCCCCGCCGCCATTGTGGACTATCAGAGCCTGGGTGTGGAGGCCGTATCCGGCGCCACCATCACCTCCGATGCCATTCTGGCGGCCGTGGCTGACTGCGTCAAGCAGGCCGGCGGCGATGTGGACGCCCTGAAGGCCGTTCCCGTCGGAGAGGGCCCGAAGGTCGAGACCCTCCAGGATACCACCGTTGACGTGCTGGTGGTGGGCGGCGGCGGCGCCGGCCTCTCCGCGGCCCTCTCCGCGGCCCAGAACGGGGCCAGCGTCATCGTAGTGGAGAAGCTGTCCGCCTTGGGCGGCAACACCCTGCGCTGCGGCGGCGCCTTCAACACCTATGACCCTGAGGGCCAGGCCAACAACCCCATGGACGAGGCGCTGGCCTCCACTGTGGAGGGCCTGCTGGCCCACGAGGACGTGAGTGAAGAGCACGCCGCGCTGAAGGCCGAGGTACAGGAGCAGTGGGACGAGTACAAGGCCTCCGGCCGAACCAACCTCTTTGACTCCCCCGAGTGGCACGCCCTCCAGACTCTGGACGCGGGCGACTATCTGGGTAACATCTCTCAGATCCGCACCCTGACCTCCAACAGCCTGGACACCCTCCACTGGCTCTCCGATAACGGCGTGAACTGGAGCGATGAGGTGAGCACCGTGGTGGGCGCTCTGTGGAACCGCTCCCACCAGACCCTGCCCGATCCCAGCGGTGCTGAGATCGTGGCCGCGCTGGAGAACGCCGCCCGGGATGAGGGCGTGCAGATCTATCTGGACACCAAGGCTGAGAGCCTGGTCAGCGAGGGCGGCAAGGTCACCGGCGCCGTTCTCACCAACGCCAACGGCGAGACCGTCACCGTGAAGGCCACCAAGGGTGTGATCCTGGCCACCGGCGGCTTCGGCGCCAACCCGGACATGCTCAAGGAGTATAACCAGGAGGGCTCCAAGTGGGAGAACATTGAGAAGCTCTCCACCAACAACACCCCCGGCGCCACCGGCGACGGCATCACCATGGGTCTGGACGTGGACGCCAACCTGGTGGGCATGGGCTGGATCCAGCTGATGGCTCTGAACTCCATCTCCGGCGGCGGCATCTCCGGCTATGTGAACAGCACCGCCTTCGTCAACAAGGAGGGCAAGCGCTTCGTGGCCGAGGATCAGCGCCGTGACGTGCTGGCCGAGGGCGCCCTGGCCCAGACTGACCAGATGTTCTTCGGCATCTGTGACAACAAGGAGGCCACTCTCCGCATGGCCCAGGAGGCTCTGGACGGTCAGGTGCAGTATGGCATGATCTCCCGGGGCGAGACCCTGGCCGAGCTGGCTGAGACCATCGGCGTGCCCGCCGAGGCTCTGGAGCAGACCATCGCCGAGTTCAATGACCTGGTGAAGGCCGGCAAGCCCGACGAGTTTGGCCGGAGAACTTGGGAAGGCACCATTGAGGAGGGCCCCTTCTACGCGGTGGCCTTCTCTCCCTGCGTCCACCACACCATGGGCGGCCTGGAGATCAACGGCAACGCTGAGGTGCTCAGCGCCGACGGAGCCGTCATCGAGGGCCTGTACGCGGCCGGTGAGGTCACCGGCGGCATCCACGGCACCAACCGGGTGGGCGGCAACGCCGTGCCCGACGCGCTGACCTTCGGCAAGATCGCCGGCGAGAACGCGGCGGCGAAATAAGGAAAGCACAAGAAAAGCCCCTGTCCAGTTTGGACAGGGGCTTTTTGCGCGGTGGAAGGACGTTTTTTCGGCCGGGAGAGGTCACCGCACTTCTTCGTACATCCCCGCGGCGTCGGCCTTTCCTACGATCTCCTGGACTGAGAGCACCTTCACCTTTGTGACGCGCTCGCCGAACTTCAGTTCCAGTACGTCGCCGGGCTTCACCTCGTAGGACGCCTTTACCGCCCGGCCGCCCACGGTGACCCGGCCGGCGTCGCAGGCCTCGTTGGCCACCGTCCGCCGTTTGATGAGCCGGGAATTTTTCAGCCATTTATCCAGTCGCATGGGATTCACCTCAAATACAGGATGGCAAAAACGGCCCCGGGAAACCCGGAGCCGTTTTGTTTTTCGTCAGACAGAGAGCGGAATTATTTCGCCACAGCGTCCTTCAGAGCCTTGCCGGGCTTGAAGACGGGAACCTTGGAGGCGGGGATCTGGATGGTCTCCTTGGTCTTGGGGTTGCGGCCAATGCGGGCGGCGCGGGACTTCACCTCGAAGGCACCGAAGCCGACGAGCTGGACCTTGTCGCCGGAAGCCAGGCAAGCGGCAATGGCCTCGATGGTGGCGTTGACGGCGGCCTCGGTGTCCTTCTTGGACAGACCGGCCTTCTCGGCGGCGGCATTGATGAGTTCAGCTTTATTCATGATGGTTTCCTCCTGTTTTTTCTTGACGCTTTATGCGTCTGTATACTTAAGGCCGAAGCCGTTAAGTCCGTTTTGCCTCCTCCCAGAGCTTGTCCAGCTCCGTGAGGGTCATCTCCTTCATATCCTTCCCCTGAGCCCGGGAGAGCGCCTCTACCTTAGCGAAGCGGGAGATGAATTTTTCCGTGGCTGCGTTGAGACACACCTCGGGGTCGGCGTCCACGAAGCGGGAGACGTTCACCGCGGCGAACATCAGATCCCCCAGCTCCTCGGTGACGTTGGTGCCCAGGTCGATGGCCTCCCGGAGCTCACCCAGCTCCTCGGAGAGCTTGTCCACCGCGCCGGAACAGTCGTCCCAGTCGAAGCCGGCCTTCCTGGCCTTCTTCTGCACCTTCTCCGCCCGCCACAGGGCGGGCAGGGACTTGGCCACGGAGGTGAGGGTATCGGTGTAGGTCTCCTGGTGCTTTTCCTCTCGTTTGAGCTCGTCCCAGTTCACCAACACCTCGTCGCTGCCGGAGACGGACACCTCCCCAAAGACGTGGGGGTGGCGGAAGATGAGCTTTTTACAAATGCCATCCGCCACGGCGTCCAAATCGAACCGGCCGGCTTCGCGCTCGATGTCGGCGTGGAAGACCACCTGGAGCAGCACATCCCCCAGCTCTTCCTTCAAATGCTCGGGGTCTTGCTCGTTAATGGCCTCGACGACCTCGCAGCTCTCCTCCATCAGACCGCGGCGGAGAGATTCATGGGTCTGTTCGCCGTCCCAGGGGCAGCCCCCCGGCGCGCGGAGGATGGAGACGATGTCTTCCAAGTCCTTGAGGCCATAGGTTTCTTTCCTAACAAAATCTATCATATTTTGCCTCCCACTGCAAGAGGTTTTTCGCAAAAAACGCTTGAAATCACTGAATTTTTTCCTGTTGTTTCCATAACTTTGGGGGTTATGTCGCCCTTGAAGAGAACAATTACTGAATATGAAGGAGCCTGGCGATCTTATCTCCCTTGGGCATGAGAGCCAGATCGTCGGGGGAAATGGCCCGCAGGGCCAAAATGAGGATGACATAGACCACCATGCCGGCCAGGATGCCCGCCAGAGTGCCGATGGAGTTGCCCAGGAAGCGGGAGACCAGTCCGTGGCAGCCCCAGGCGGCCAGTCCCATCAGGGCGGAGGCGGCCAAAGGCTTCAAAAAGACCCGGCTGTACTTGGGAGGGTGGGGGATCGCCCGGTAGATGAAGAACAGATCCATGGCCGAGGCCGCGGCGAAGCAGACCAGGGTGCCGATGGGCGCGCCCTTGATATTGATGTCATAATTGCCCACCAAAACATAGTTGACCAAGATCTTGATGACGCCGCCCACCACCACGGTGAGCATAGGCAGGTTCACCAGCCCGTGGGCCTGGAGGATGGAGTTGCAGATGAGCATGAGGCACACGAAGATGGAGGCCAGGCCCAGCTCGCTCATAATGGGCCCGGCGGAGACGGGATCCAGCTTGAAGAGCATCTGGACGATGGGGCCGCCCAGAGCGAACAGGCCGAAGCCCATGGGCAGGAAGAGGAGCGCGCCGATGCGCAGGGCGGACTCGCTGATCCGGCTGGCCCCCGGCTTATCCCGCCGGGCAAGGCAGGCGGACACGGCGGGGATGACGCTGGCGGTGATGGCCACCATGAGCTGGGAGGGCAGGTTGTAGATGGCCATGCACTTGTCGTAGATGCCCTTGAGGCCCTGGGCCATGTAGAGCACAGGCTCCACGCCGCCCTTGTCCAGCTGCTGGGCCACAGCCTCGGGGGTGATAAGCTCCGGCATATCGGTGTACATCTGCTTGAGCAGGGACAGGACGACCTTGCTGTCGATGATGGTGACGATGGAGATGGCGGCGGAGCCCAGGGTGATGGGGATGGCCAGCTTCAAAAGCCGGGATAGGATGGCGCCGTCGCCATCGGGGGTGTCGGCGCCCTTGGCGCCGCGGGCGCCCCGGTCTTTGAGAAAATGGACGAGCATATACAAAAGGGCGATGACGCTGCCGATGGAGACGCCGGCGATGGCGCCGGTGGCGGACATGCGCTGCCGGTAGCTGGGCTCGCCGGGCAGGAGCATGAGCACGGCGTAGGCCAGGGCCAGGCCGAAGACCATCTTGCAGGTGGCCTCGATGATCTGGCTCACGGCGGTGGGCACCATGTTGGAATGGCCCTGGTAGTAGCCCCGGAAGGCGGCCATGACGCACACGCACAGCACCGAGGGGCTGAGGGCCCGGACGCAGTAGACGGCGGACTCATCCTCCATGAAGTTGGCCAGGGGCTGCCCGAAGACGGACATGGCCAGGAAGCTGACAAGGCCCAGCAGCAGGAAGGTGCGCAGGGCCACGGAGAACACCCGGCGCACCTGGTTCTGGCGGCCCAGGGTGTTGGCCTCGGAGATGGTCTTGGAGAGGGCCACGGGCAGACCCGCCGTGGAGATGGTGAGGAAAAAGTTATAGATATTATAAGAGGTGTTGAAGTCTACATAGGCCTCCTCCGAGAGGATCCGGCCCAGGGGGATCTTATAGACGGCGCCGATGAGCTTGACGATGATGGAACCCACCGCCAAAATGGCCGCGCCGCCAAAGAAGGTACTCTTTTTTTGCGATTCAGACAAGATTTGCCACAGCCTTTCCGGGGTGATTTGCCGATAGCCCCTTACGCTCCAAACAGCATGGGTACGGCGTAATCCAGCACCTCCCGCCGGGTCTTCTCCGCGTCGATGGTGAGGAACGTCCCATTTTCATATATGACCTTGCCCCGGCACATATTCAGCGTTACATTGGCACCGTGGGCGGCGTAGGCAATGTTGTTGGCGGCGTCGTGGCAGGGCAGCAGGTTCAGGGCCTGGCCGTCCAGCAAAATGAGATCGGCCCAAAGGCCGGGGAGGATGGCGCCGGTGTCCCGGCCCAGGGCTCTGGCCCCGCCCAGGGTGGCCATCTCCACCGCGTCCCAGGCGGTGAGAGCCAGGGGGTCGCAGCGCACGCCGTTTTGCAAGATGGCGGCCAGCTTCATGTCCTCGAACATATCGGTGGTGTTGTTGGAGGAGACGCCATCGGTGCCCAGGGCGATGTTGACCCCCGCCTTGCGCATGTCGGGGATGGGGGCCACGCCGGAGCCCAGCTTCAGGTTGGAGACGGGATTGTGGACGGCGGTGACGCCCTTTTGGGCCATGATGGCCCAATCCTGAGGCTCCGTCCAGACGCAGTGGGCGGCGGTACAGCGCACGTCCAGCACGCCGTACTTCTCCATGACCCGGATGGGGGTCAGACCGCCGTGGCGGGCCTTACACTCCTCGTGCTCGTGCCGGGTCTCGGAGATGTGGACGTTGACCCCCAGGCCGTGGGCCTTGGCAAAGTCGGCCACCCACTCCCAGAGCCCGGGCTGGGAGGTGTACTCGGCGTGGATGGAGCCGTCCACCAGGATACGGCCGCTGTCAAAGCCGTGCCAGGCGCTGTAGAGCTCCTGGGTCTTGGCGCAGTCGGAGCAGACGTCGGGGGAGAAGGTCTCCCCAAAGAACACCGCCCCCAGCCCCAGGTTGGCGGAGACCCCCGCATCGGCCACGGCCTGGGCCACGGTGAGGGTGTGCATGTACATGTCGCACAGGCAGGTGGTGCCCGAGGCGATCATCTCCATGAGACCCAGGTCGGTGCAGGCGCGAATGGCCCGGTCGTCCCACTTGGCCTCCACGGGAAAAATGAAGTTGTTGAGCCAGTCGTGGAGCTCATGGCCGTCGCCATAGCCCCGCATGGCGGTCATGGGCACATGGGTGTGGGCGTTGACCAGACCGGGCATGAGGATGCCCCCCTTGCCGTCAATGACCCGCGCAAAGGTTCCGGCGGGCTTTTTGGCGCCCACCGAGGCGATCTTGCCGTCCTCCACCGCCACAAAGGCGTTGGGGAGAACGGTGCGGCCGGCGTCCATGAGCACGGCGGTGACATTCTGAAAGAGGATAGACATGGATGGCTCCTTTCAGGTTTACATAATTACATCTTCTCCAGGCACTTGAGCACCAGCTCCGAGAAGGGGCCCTTCCGGGCCTCGGCGGTCTCGTTGACCTCCTCGCCGCTGAGGGGCTGATCCAGGATGCCGGCGCACATGTTGGTGAGCATGGAGAAGCCCAGCACCTCCATACCGGCGTGGGCGGCGGCAATGGCCTCGGGGGCGGTGGACATGCCGCAGGCGTCGCCGCCCAATACCCGGGCGGCCCGAACCTCGGCAGGGGTCTCGAACTGAGGGCCGGGGAAGTAGCAGTAGACTCCCTCCCGGAGGGTGAGGCCCAGCTCCCGGGCGCTCTGGCGGGCCACATCCTGGAACCGGGGGGTGTAGATGTGGGACACATCGGGGAACCGGGGGCCGAACTCGGCCAGGTTTTCACCCCGCAGGGGGGACTCCATGAAGAACTTGATGTGGTCGGTGATGAGCATGATGTCGCCCACCGTCCAGTCCTTGTTGACACAGCCGGCGGCGTTGGTGAGCATCAGCTTGGTGCAGCCCACCAGCTTCAGCACCCGCACGGCGTAGGCCACCTCCTCGTAGGAGTAGCCCTCGTAGTGGTGCATCCGGCCCTGCATCACGGCCACCTTCTTACCCGAGAGGGTGCCGCACACCAGCCGCCCAGCGTGGCCGGGGGCGGTGGAGACCTTAAAATGGGGAATGTCGCCGTAGGGGATGATGATGGGGTTTTCTACGATATCGCCCAGGAAGCCCAGACCGGAGCCCAGCACCATGGCCACCTCGGGCTGGAAGGAGCCCAGCTTGCTCTGGATCAGCGCGGCGCTCTCCTGGTAGAAGGAAAAGGGAAAGCTCATAATAGACCGTCCTTTCTCACAGTTCGTTATTTTATGGTCGAGATAGGTTATTTTACACCGTTTTGGGAGAAATTGCAATCCATATTGAAGCCCGGCGGGCCTCCGCCCCCGGGGGCGGGTCGTCCTTTTTGGTGAAAAAGGACGATTTCTCCTGAAAATAAGTACGACCCCTTGCAATCACAGGAGGAGGGAGATATAATAAAAAATACCTTTCAGGTACAAAAAGGAGGAACTATTGTGAACAAGTTTACCCGTCTGCTTACCGCAGTGGGCCTGTCTGTGGCCCTGTTGGGCTGCGGCAGCGCGCTGGCCGCCGAGGACAGCGGCATTGCCGTCCAGCTGGACGGTCAGGCACTGACCTTCACCGACGCTGTGCCCCAGGTGCAAAACGAGCGCACCTTCCTGCCCTTCCGGGCCGTCTTCGAGGCCCTGGGCGCCCAGGTGGACTGGAACGCCGAGACCGGCGCCATCTCCGCCGTCCGGGACGGCAAGACCGTCACCATGCTCCCCGGCTCCACTGACGCGTCAGTGGAGGATGGCGGTGTGGTCACCGCCATCCAGATGGATGTTGCCCCCTACGCCGCCGCCGATGAAAACGGCGTGTGGCGCACTTACGTGCCCGTCCGCTTTGCCGCCCAGGCCTTTGACTGTGTGGTGGGCTGGGATCAGGAGAGGGCCACCGCCATCCTGGTGGACAGCGCCAAGCTGCTGGACGAGGCCATGGAGGGCAAGAACTTCACCTATCTGGAGAAGCTGGCGGCCTATAGCGAGAAGTACAATGAGGGCGTCTGGGACGTGGATATGACCGTGGACGGCAGTATGTCCCTGCTGGGGGCGGAGATGCCCCTCGCCGCCGCGGTCAAGGGCGTCATGGCCGACGGCGAGAAGCTGGAGATGGACATGAACATGAAGATGGATATGACCAACCTGGCCTCTCTGGTGAGCGCCATGGGCCAGACCGAGCTGAGCGAAGAGGATCTGGCCATGCTTGCCGTCATGAAGGAGAAGGGCGTCGACCTGTCCATGCGGGGCGATCTGGGCCTGGGCGCCCTTTATATGAATGTGGACAGCGAGCTGCTGGCCGACGCCGGCATGAGCGCCGACGACTGGTATAAGCTGGACATGGCGGTCATGATGGAGCAGTCCGGTGTGGATTGGGTGGAGCTGATGGAGACCTCCAAGTCTGTGGACTACGTCGCGCTGGTGAAGTCCTCTCTCAGCTCTGTGACCGTCACCGACTCTACCGCCGCCTATGAGCAGGTGAAGACCACGGTGGAGACCGTTCTGGCCGCGCTGAGCGACGAGGGCTTTGTGAAGGAGGGCGACCAGTACACCGCCATTCTTGATCTGGAGGAGAATGGCGTCACCGTCACGGTGGTGTTCGTCATGACCATGAAGGATGACGCCGTCACCGCCTATGTTGTCGGCATGGGTATGACGGCGGAGGAGGATGGCGTGACCGTGACCATGGACATGAACATCGCCGTGGATGAGAACGACCAGATGCTGGCCGAGGTGAAGATGGACATGGCGGGGCTGATGGCCATGGAGCTGAACATGGCCGGCGGCTACGCTCCCGGAAAGACTGCTCCCGCCACCGAGCCTCCCGCCGGGGCCAATGTGATCGATTATCTGGAGCTGCTGGAGGCCCAGATGGGCACCGACCTGGGCGTCATCGGCGGCGCCGACGGCCCCACCCAGATAGTTGTACCTGAACCCGATCCCACAGTCAAGAAGAGCGGGACCTATGTAGGAAGTTTGGAGTCTGATAAGTACCACTATCCCGGCTGCCGTTATGCGAAGAAAATCAAGTTGGAGAATGAGATCTGGTTTGATACGGTTCAGGAAGCAAGGAGTTGGGGGTATTCCGCCTGCGGGGTGTGCTCCCCCCGCTGAGAAAATTTCCTATTGACAGCCTGGAAATGAAATGGTAAGATAACAGAAAATCAACTTGGAAGGAGGCGCGCCTATCATGACTTACGGTTATGGCATGATGATGCGGGGGATGGACATGGCGATGATGCCGATGCCCACGTTTTTGCGCGCCTCCGCACAGATGTTCTGAGAGATCACGGCCGTTGGGCCGGTTTCAGAAAGCGGGAAGCGCGTAGGCGCTTCCCGCTTTTATTTTGCGAAGAAGGCCGAGGTACCCAACGGCCTGCCTGTATATAAGCCCACTTTGAGAAAGAGGGAATGAACGTGATCCAATTAGACCACATCAGCAAGACCTTCGGCAGTGAGACCGATGGAGTTCACGCGGTACGGGACGTGACCTTACATATTGCCCCGGGCGAGATCTTCGGCATTATCGGCTACTCCGGGGCGGGCAAGTCCACCCTGGTCCGGTGCATCAATCTGCTGGAGCGTCCCACCGCCGGGACGGTGACGGTGGATGGACAGGAGCTGACGCGAATTCCCCAGCGGGAGCTGCGTCAGGCCAGGAAGAAGATCAGCATGATCTTCCAGCAGTTCAACCTGATGCCCTCCCGCACCGTAGCGCAGAATGTGGCCTTTCCCCTGAAAGGCAGCGGCCTTTCCAAGGAGGATATTGCCGTCAAGGTCAGAGAGCTTCTGGAGCTGGTGGGACTGCCGGACAAGGCGGCGGCCTATCCCTCCCAGCTCTCCGGCGGGCAGAAGCAGCGGGTGGCCATCGCCCGGGCCCTGGCCAGCAATCCCAAGGTGCTCCTGTGTGACGAGGCCACCTCCGCCCTGGATCCCCAGACCACCCAGTCCATCCTCCGCCTCATTCGGGACATCAACCAGAAGACGGGCATCACCGTGGTGGTCATCACCCACGAGATGGCGGTGGTCAAGGAGATCTGCCAGCGGGTGGCGGTCATGGACGGGGGCTATGTGGTGGAAGAGGGGAGCGTCTTCGACGTGTTTTCCAATCCCCGGCAGCCGGTGACCCGGTCTTTCATCGCTACCACCTCCAACCTGGGCAAGATCGAGGAGCTCATTGCCGCGGATGACCCCATGGTGGCGCTGAAGCCCAGCCAGGTCATTGCCCGGCTCAACTACGGACAGGGCAACGTGGCCGAGGCCACCATCTCCGAGATCTCCCGCCGGTTCGATGTGGATGTGAGCATCCTGTTCAGTAACGTGGAGATCATCGCCGGCCAGTCTCTGGGCGGTCTGGTGGCTACCATCAGCGGAGAGCGGGTCAGTGAGGCCATCGCCTACTTGAGTGAAAAGGATGTCGTTGTGGAGGTGTTGAAGCGTGGCTGAGCTGCTGAATCAACTTCTGCCCAATCTGATGGAAAAGCCGGAGATGCTCTGGCAGTCCCTTGTGGAGACCCTCCAGATGGTGAGCATCGCGGGCAGCATCGCCTTTGTCATCGGCCTGGCGCTGGGGGTGACCCTTATCGCCACCCGTCCGGGCGGGGTGATGGAAAACCGCTGGCTGTACTTTATCGTTGGAAAGATCATAGATCTCTTTCGTTCCATCCCCTTCATCCTGCTGATGATCATGCTTCGGGACTTTACCCGCAGCGTGATGGGGACTTACATCGGCGTCAAGGGCGCCATCGTTCCCCTGCTGTTCGGCACGGTGCCCTTCTTCGCCCGGCAGGTGGAGACCGCCATGGCCGAGGTGCCCGCCGGCCTTGTGGAGGCGGCACAGTCCATGGGCTGCTCCCCCTGGGAGATCCTCTGGCGGGTCAGCCTGCGGGAATCTATTCCGGGCATCGTCCGGGGCACCACCATCACCCTGGTCTCCCTCATCGGCTTTACCGCCATGGCGGGGGCGGTGGGTGCCGGCGGTCTGGGCAACTTCGCCATTTCCTACGGCGGAAACCGGCTTCAAATGGACATCGCCTATGTGGTGGTGCTGGTCGTTTTGATCATGGTCAGTCTCATCCAGGCCATCGGCAGCTCCATCGCCCGAAAGGCCACTCATTAAGCAAATCATCCCAATTCTGAATTTGATTTTTAGGAGGAAATAAAAAATGAAAAAGAAGAATGTGATCGCTCTGTCCCTTGCCGGCCTGCTGGCCCTGTCTCTGTGCGCCTGCGGCGGCGGCTCCGCCGATGTGACCGTGGTCAAGGTCGGCGTGGTGGGCTCCAACAACAACCAGTGGGACAAGGTCAATGAGCTGCTGGAGAAGGAGAATATCAAGTGCGAGCTGGTGGAATTCTCCGCCTACGCCCTGCCCAACGAGGCGCTGAACAGCGGGGAGGTGGATCTCAATGCCTTCCAGCACAAGGCCTATCTCAACGGCGAGGTGGAGAAAAACGGCTATGAGGTCACCACCCTGTGCAATACCTACATCGCCCCGCTGAGCATCTACTCCGATAAGATCACCGACCTGAACGAGCTGAAGGATGGGGACAAGGTGGCGGTGCCCAGCGATCCCACCAACGAGGGCCGCTGCTTTAAGATCCTGGAGTCCGCCGGCGTCCTTGAGGTGGATCCCGCTGCCGGCTACACCCCTGAGCGCAAGGACATCACCTCCAACCCCCTGAACCTGGAGTTTGTGGAGATGGAGGCCGCCTACACCGCCAGTTCCATTCCCGATGTGGCCATCGCCTTCGTCAACGGCCAGCACGCCGAGGATAACGGCCTGAATGTGGCCGACGCGGTGTACACCGAGACGGTGGAGGCCGGCAGCGATAACCCCTACATCAACATCATTGCCTGCCGCACCGCCGACCTGGAGAACGAGACCTACCAGAAGGTGGCCGCCGCTTACCAGACTGCTGAGGTGGCCCAGGCGATCGACGACCTCTTTGGCGGCCGGTTCATCCCCGCCTTCGAGTACTGAGATACCACTCCAAAGAGGCGGGCCGTGTGCCCGCCTCTTTTCCCATCTGACAAAAAGGAGGTCTTTCCCATGGAGATTTGGAAGGAAGCTCAGGCGCTGGAGGGCTATGTCTCCGGCCTGCGCCGGGAGTTCCACCAGCATCCGGAGGTGAGCCGCAAGGAGTTTTGGACGGCGGAGCGCATTGAGGCCGAGCTGGACAGTATCGGCATCACCGACCACAAGCGGGTGGACGGCTCCGGAGTCTGCGTCGTCCTCCGGGGAACGGGGAAGGGGGAGCGGGTCATCGCCCTCCGGGCGGATATCGACGCCCTGCCCATTCAGGAGGGAAACGACGGCCTGCCCTACTGTTCCCGGCAGCCGGGAGTCATGCACGCCTGCGGCCACGACGGCCATGCCGCCGGACTTTTGGGCGCGGCCAGGCTGCTGTTCGCCCACCGGGCCGACTTTGGGGGTGAGGTGCGCCTGTTTTTCCAGCACGCCGAGGAGGTGGGTTACGGAGCCAAGCAGTTTGTGAAGGCGGGACTGCTGGAGGGCTCCGGCCGGGTCTTCGGGGTGCACATGGCCCCCGACATCCCCTGCGGCAAGGTGGGGGTGACGCCGGGGCCCAACAACGCCAGCGTGGATCATTTCACTGTGCGCCTCCAGGGCAAGGCCGCCCACGTCTCCACTCCCCACCTGGGGGTGGACGCCCTGTACATCGCCAGCCAGATCGTGGTCGCCCTCCAGGCTCTGGTGAGCCGCCGGACGTCTCCTGTGGATCCCCTCGTCATCGGCGTGGGAAAGCTGACAGCGGGTACCTCCTATAATATCGTGGCGGAATCCGCCGTTTTGGAGGGCACCATTCGGGCCTTCTCCGCCGCGACCCGGGCGCAGATCACCGGGGAGCTGGACAGACTGTGCAAGGTCACCGCCCAGCTCTATGGCGGCACGGCGGAGGTGGAGTGGGAGGACTTTGCCGCCCCTCTGGTGAACCCCCCTGAGATCTGCAGGGAAGCGGCGGGTGTGGTGACCGGCCTTTTCGGAGCGGCAGCCCTGGTCACCGACCGGGAGCTGTCCTGTGTGGGAGACGACTTTGCCGACTACCAGGCCCAGGTGCCTGGCGTCTACGCCTTTGTGGGCAGCTCCGATCCGGCCAGGCCGGACACCTGCCGGGCACTCCACAATGACCGCTTTGACCTGGATGAGCGGGCCCTGACTATTGCCGCCGCCCTCCATACCCAGTACACCATGGACTATCTCACCGGCCAATTTGGTTGACATAATTTTAAGTAAAGCAAAGAAAAAGGCCACCCGAAAGGGTGGCCTTTTTTGCGTCTTTTGATGGGAGGCGCCAGATATCAGCGCTTGGAGAACTGGGGCGCGCGGCGGGCGGCCTTGAGGCCGTACTTCTTGCGCTCCTTCATACGAGGATCGCGGGTCAGGAACCCGGCGGCCTTCAGGGCGGGGCGGTACTCGGGGTTGACTTCCAGCAGAGCCCGGGCGATGCCGTGGCGGATGGCGCCGGCCTGGCCGGTGACGCCGCCGCCGGTGACGGTGGCGGAGATGTCCACCTTGCCCAGCAGGTCGGTGGTGACCAGGGGCTGACGGACGATGAGCTTCAGAGTGTCCAGACCGAAGTAGTCGTCGATGTCCCGGCCGTTGATGGTGATGGCGCCGGTGCCGTTGGGGAACAGGTGCACCCGGGCCACGGAGGACTTCCGGCGGCCGGTGCCGTAGAGATAAGGCTTCTTGCTCTTATACATGGTCAGTTACCTCCTTAGTCCATCGTCCAGGGCTCGGGCTTCTGGGCGGCGTACTTGTGCTCAGCGCCGCGGCAGATGTGCAGCCGGCTCAGGGAGTCCTTGGTGATGGTGTTGCGGGGCATCATGCCCCGCACAGCCAGCTTCATGGCCAGCTCGGGGTTCTTCAGCATCAGGGTCTTGTAGTCGACCTCTTTCAGGCCGCCCACCCAGCCGGAGTGATGCCGGTAATACTTCTGCTCCAGCTTCTTGCCGGTGAGCACGGCCTGCTCGGCGTTGAGGATGATGACGAAGTCGCCGCAGTCGGCGTGGGGAGTGTACTCGGGCTTGCGCTTGCCCCGCAGCAGGTCGGCGGCGATGACAGCGGTCTTGCCTAGGGGCTTGTTCGCCGCGTCAAGGATGTACCACTTGCGGACGATGTTGCCCTTGTTTGCCATAAATGTGGACATGGTCTAACCTCCATTTGATGCTCAAAATATGAGCGTTTTCACAAGGAAAGTGCTCCGAATCTGGACGTTCGGAGCGTTTTGTATTATAATACGGCTGACGGGGCCTGTCAACGAATTTTTGGGATTTTTTTATTTGAAAAGCTAAAATCTCATTTTTGCGCTGTTTTTCTCTTGAAACCTCTTGATTGCTCCGTTTCAATTTTCAAATTTTCGGAGGCAGACAATGGAAAAGATCCTCTCTTTGATGCGCCGGTGCGTGGAGGACTATGATATGATCCAGGCCGGAGACCGGGTGGCGGTGGGGGTCTCCGGGGGAAAGGACTCCCTGGTGACCCTGACCGCCCTTCAAAAGCTGTCCCAGTTCTACCCCAAGCCCTTTACCGTGGAGGCGGTGACGTTGGACATGGGGCCGGTGGACGGGGGCGCGGGAATGGATTTCGGCCCGGTGGCGGACTACTGCGCCTCCATTGGCGTGCCCTTCACGCTCATTCCCAGCGAGATCGCCCATATCATCTTCGACCTGCGCAAGGAGAAAAACCCCTGCTCCATGTGCGCCAAGATGCGCCGGGGGGCCCTCCACAACGCCCTGGCGGAGCGGGGGATCAAAAAGATCGCCCTGGGCCACCACTTCGACGACGCGGTGGAGACCTTTTTCCTGTCCTTGTTTTACGAAGGGCGCATCTCCTGCTTCCAGCCGGTGACCGAGCTGACCCGGATGGGCATCACCCAGATCCGGCCGCTGCTCTACTGCGGAGAGGGGATGGTGCGGGGGGCGGCCAAGCGGCTGGGACTGCCGGTGGTCTTCAACCCCTGTCCCGCCGACGGCGCCACCAAGCGCCAGGAGGTGAAGGAGCTTATCCGGGATCTGGAGCGCAGCTATCCGGGATTGAAGGAGCGGGTCTTCGGCTCTATGCAGCGGCTTCCCCTGCCGGAGTGGGAGCCGGTGGAGCATCGCCGGCGGCCCTATGCCGAGCAGGGGGAGAAAGGGGAATAAAAGAGGCGGACGGGGCGGAATTTCGCCTCGTCCGCCTTGGGAAAGGGAAGGATTTGCAGAAAACACCTATGGAAATTGCTCTATTCAGACAGACAGAGCTTCCCGGAGGGAAGCTCTGTCTGTTCCGTTATTTCCTGTGGCCCTGCTCCTCCAAAAGCCGCTGCTTGATGTTCCAGAGCTTTTGGGAGAGATCCACATAGTAGTTGTGGGGATTTTCAAACCGCTTGACCTCATCCCACTGCAGGTCGATCTGCGCTTTGCAGTAGGCCCGGATGTCCTGGATGGAGGGCTTGTCATAGACCAGATTGCCCCCCAGGAAGATGGGCTTCAAAAGCTCCACCGCGGTGAAGTTGGTGAAGGTCTTTTTCTTCCAGGTGACGTCCGGGTCAAACAGCTCCAGGGGCTTGCTCTCGTCCACCGTCTCGTCGTGGAGGGTGATGAGGTCGGCAAAGGCTTTGCCGTCGGTCTTATCGAACAGGCGATAGACCTTTTTGAAGTGGGGGGTGGTGATCTTGGCGGCATTTTCCGAGATCTTGATCTTGGGGATGATGTTCCCCTCCTTGTCCTCCACGGCGGCCAGCTTATATACGCCGCCGAACACCGGCTCGGAACGGGAGGTGATGAGCCGCTCGCCCACGCCGAAGGCGTCCAGCTTGGCCCCCTGGAGAAGGAGATCCCGAATGATATATTCGTCCAGCGCGTTGGAGGCAAAGATCTTGCACTCGGTCAGTCCCGCCTCGTCCAGCATCTTCCGGGCCTTGCGGCTGAGATAGGCCAGGTCGCCGGAGTCCAGGCGGATGCCGCAGGAGGTGATGCCCTGGGGGAGCAGGATCTCCTGGAAGGCTTTGATGGCATTGGGCACGCCGGACTGGAGCACATTGTAGGTATCCACCAGCAGGGTGGCGTTGTGGGGGTAGAGCTTGCAGTAGGTGCGGAAGGCGGTGAGCTCGTCGGGGAACATCTGCACCCAGGAGTGAGCCATGGTGCCCCCGGCGGGGGAGCCGTAGAGCTCATCGGCCAGAGTGCAGGCGGTACCGGAGCAGCCGGCAATGTAGGAGGCCCTTGCCCCCAGCAGGGCGGCGTCGGGGCCCTGGGCCCGGCGGGAGCCGAACTCGCTGACCGGCCGCCCCTGGGCGGCGCGGACGATGCGGTTGGTCTTGGTGGCGATGAGGGACTGGTGGTTCAGGGTCAGGAGGATAAAGGTCTCCACAAACTGGGCCTGGATCGCATTGGCCCGGACGGTGAGGATGGGCTCGTGGGGGAAGATGGGAGTGCCCTCGGGCACCGCCCACAGGTCGCCGGTGAACCGGAAGTTGCGGAGATAGGTCAAGAACTCCTCGCTGAAGCAGCCCTTGCTGCGCAGGTAGGCGATGTCTTCGTCGTCAAAGTGCAGGTTCTCGATGTAGTCGATGACCTGCTCCAGGCCGGCGGCGATGGCGAAGCCGCCAGCATCGGGGACATTGCGGAAAAAGACGTCGAAGTAGCAGATCTGGTCGCCAAGACCGGTCTGGAAGTAGCCGTTGCCCATGGTCAGCTCGTAGAAGTCGCACAGCATGGTGTAGTTGAGATGGTTTTTCATTGGGAAACCGCCCCCCTTGGGTAAGAAAGTTATGGGTATTATACCTCCTTTTTTCGGAAAAGGTCAAGAGCGGCCCGGCGTTTCCGCCGGGCCGCCCGTTTTTACATGTACTGGTATTTCCTGCGGCGACTCCAGAGGAACCCTGCCGCCACCACCAGGGCCAGGGCCTCCGCCGTCGGAGTGGCCCACCAGATGCCCTCCACTCCCAGCAGCCGGGGCAGAAGCAGGATAGACCCGACCTGGAACAGCAGTGTCCGGGAGAAGGAGATGGCGGCGGAGGCCAGCCCGTCCCCCAGAGAGGTAAAGAAGCCGGAGCAGAATACGCTGATGCCCCCGGTGAGGAAGGACAGGCAGAAGATGCGCATTCCCGCCACGGTGATCTCCAGCAGCTGGGGATCATAGCCCACAAAGATGGCGCTCAGGGGGCGGGCCAGGAGCTGGGCCATGGCCACCATACTCAGAGAGCACAGCGCTATCACCGTCATACATTTGCGAAACAGGCTTTTCAGCTCTCTGGTGTTCCCCGCCCCGTAATGGTAGCTGAAAATGGAGGCGGTGCCCATGGAAAAGCCGATAAATACGGCGGCAAAGACGAACTGGAGATACATCATTACCGTGTAGGCCGCCACGCCCGCAGCGCCGGCGGTAGCCATCAGGATACGGTTATAGAGGGCGGTGACCAGCGACCCGGACACGTTGCTCATCAGCTCGGAGGAGCCGTTGGCACAGCTTTTGACCAGCATCCGGGGCCACAGCCGGGTCTTGACCAGCCGCAGGGGGCTTTTGTTGGGCAGGAGGAAATAGATGAGGGGGATGATCCCGCCCACCAGATAACCTGCCACCGTGGCGGCGGCAGCCCCCGCCACGCCCCAGCCCAGCACGGCGATGAAGAGGTAGTCCAGGGCCATGTTGGTCACGCCGGAGCCCACTGACAGCCACAGTCCCATTTTGGGCCGCTCGGCACAGACCAAAAAGGAGTGGAAGGAGGTCTGGAGCATAAAGGCCGGGGCGCCGGCGATCATAATGACGCCGTAGACCACACAGTCGTCCAGCAGGGCCTCGTCCGCGCCGAAGAGGAGGGCGAGGGGCTCCATAAAGATGACGCACAGTATGGACAGGGCCGCGCCCAGGGCGATGATGGTGAGGATCAGCGTGGTAAAATACTGCCTGGCCTTTTCCCCCTCCCCCATGCCCATGGCCCGGGCCACCTCGGCGCTGCCGCCGGTGCCCAGCATGAAGCCGAAGGCCCCCACGATCATGGTGAGGGGATAGACGATATTCACCGCCGCCAGGGCGTTCTGTCCCACCACGTTGGACACGAACAGGCCGTCCACTGTGGAGTAGATGGAGGTGACGATCATCATGATGATGGAGGGCAGGGTGAAGCGGAAGAGGCGGGGATAGGTAAAGTGGTCGGAAAGCTGGATTTTCATAAAAACTCCTTTTCTAAGTATCGACGCGGAAAAAGGCGGGCGCCCCAAAGGACGCCCGCTGAAAGATCGTATCCCAGAATAGGCGTGGGAATGGAACCGAAGCCTTATCCGATGGGGGTGGGCCCCATGGCGTTTTTCAGCTCCTGGCTGACGGCGGCGTTAAAAAGACGCACCGCGTATTCATGAAGGTCACTCAGGTGTCCGGCAATGCTGCCGGCGGCGATCTCCTTTTCCAGTACGGAGAAATCCCCGTCCAGGATAAACTTGGGCTCGGGATCCTTTTTGCCGTCCCCCAGCATGCCGGGGCCGGCGTGGAGCTTCATGCGGCACTGGTTTTCCAAGCTCATCTCCACGTCCAGCGCGCACTTTCCGGTCAGCTTCTCGTCCACGTCGGGCTCGGCCAGGACGCCGATGAAGGGGGCCTCGATCAGGTCGTCCCACAGCTCGTCCTGGAGACCCAGGCGGCCCCGGGAGAAGGCGTTGACATACCGAAGGCCGATGCGCTCGAAGAAAGAGGGCTGGTAGATCTGGATGAACAGGGCCAGGATCTTGTCCAGCCGCTGGGCAAAGTCCTCCCACCGGGTGTAGCGCAGGGTGGACAGGGCCACAAAGTTCTGGGTCAGGTTGATCTTCCACAGTCCGTCGGTGGAGATAAAATTGTAGTTGGTGATGGGGGCGGGCTGCTCCACCTTGCCGTCCACCACCCTGACGCTCTGCTGATCCTGCCGGGCTGCGTACCGGGGGAAGTCGGAGCGAACCGCCTCCTGGAACTGGGCGGGCTCAGTGGAGCCGATGGACAGAATGGTGGGGAAGCGCAGCTGGCAGATGACCTCGATAAGAGGGGAATTGACGTAAGAATAGCGGGTATTGTCGGCAAATAACATGGGGAGAACTCCTTTCCAAAGGATCGTTGTCTCTATCATACCCGTATTTTCCCAAAATGTCAAAGAAAAGAGGGAGAAAATGCGGGCCGGACGATCCCGCTCTTGCAGGGGAGGGGTGAAACGTGTATAATTGGCTGTAAAAAGGACGGGGAGGCCGGATCATGGTCGAAAAATTGGAGGAGAATATCTATCGGATCGGAGTGCCCCTTCCGGGCAATCCACTCAGGGAGCTCAACAGTTATTTTATCCGGGGTGAGGACTCCGACCTGCTCATCGACACCGGCTTTCGCCGGGCGGCCTGCCGGGAGGCCCTGGAGGCGGGGCTGGAGGAGCTGGGCAGCGACCCCTGCCGCCGGGACGTGCTGGTGACCCACCTTCACTCAGACCATTCGGGCATGGCCGACCTCTTTGTGGGGGAGGGGCGGCGCATCTATATGAGTCAGCCCGACTTGGACTATCTGGCGGAGCGGATCAGAGTCCGCTTCTCCGACCCCAAGAACGACCGCTTTGAGCGGGAGGGCTTTCCCCGCGGTATTCTGGAGGAGATCGACCGTGTCAACCCCGCCAAGCAGGAGGCGCTGTCCGCCATCACCGACGCGTTTATGCCCCTGCGGGACGGGGAAAAGCTGCGGGTGGGGAAGTACGAGCTGGAGCTTATCATAGTGCCCGGCCACACCCCCGGCAACAGTATGCTCTGGATCGAAAAGGAGGGGATCATGTTCTCCGGAGATCATGTCCTCTTTGACATCACGCCCAACATCACCGAATGGCCCGGGGTGGAGGACGCCCTGGGAGACTATCTGGACAGCCTGGAGCGGGTGAGGGATTACCCGGTGAGGCGCACTCTGCCGGGCCACCGGGCGGAGGGAGAGTACCGGGCGCGCATCGACTACCTGCTTGCCCACCATCAAAAACGGCTGACGGAGGCGCTGGAGGTGGTGCGCACAAATCCCGGACTTACCGCCTACGAGATCGCCGGAAAAATGACCTGGAAGATCCGGGCGGACAGCTGGGAGGAGTTCCCTATCATCCAAAAGTGGTTCGCGGTGGGGGAGTGCCTGTCCCACCTGGACTACCTGCGCAAGCGGGGCAAGGTGGGCCGGGAACAGCGGGAGGGCCTTTGGCGCTACGAGGCGATGTAAAGCGAGGGGGCCGGACATTCGTCCGGCCCCCTGTTTTTGACCTATTCGCCCCAGAGGACGATCTGTCCCGCCGCCAGGGTCTGGGGCACATGGATGAGCCGCTGGTTGGCCGAGCCCCGGAACAGGAGAGTGATGTCGTGAAGCTCCTCCACAAACTCCCCGTCCACCAGCACGTCCAGCAGGGAGAGCAGCTCGTCGGTGACCTCACACCGGCAGCGGGAGGGGGTCTGGCCCGTCAGCTCCTCCCAGGTGTAGCCGGAGTAGCACCAGATATCCTTGCCCGGCAGTTCCCGGCGCAGGCGGCGCAGGAAGGGGAGCAGCCCCCGCTGGTTCTCCGGCTCCATGGGTTCGCCCCCCAGAAGGGTCAACCCCTGCACAAAGTAGGGGGCGGTCTCCTCCAGGAGCTTGTCCTCCACCGCTGGGGTGAAAGGCGCTCCGTAATCGAAGGCCCAGGTCTCGGGCTGAAAGCAGTTTTTACAGTGGTGGGTGCAGCCGGAGACGAAGAGAGTCACCCGCACCCCCGGGCCGTCGGCGATGTCACGGGGTTTGATGTTGCAGTAGTTCATGATGATAACTCCTCTGCCAGTTTCCGATTTGCTTCCTCGATCTCCGGGGCGGTGATGATCATATGGGCGTCTCTGCAGACCGTCTGACCGGTGGCATTTGTATCCAGCGCCGCCCACTTTCCGTCGTAGTCAAACAGCACCCAGCCCGCCGCAGTGATGGCCTCCTCCCCGGTGACGTAGTCATATTCTGACACCCCGATCAGGGAGAAGAATTCGGAAAAGGTCATGCACTCCGGCATGGCGGGAAACAGCACCCCCGCCGTTGTCAGCACTCCGGAGCACCGCAGTTCCTCGCTGCAGGCCTCCATGGCCGGGAGATAATCCACCCCCTGGGTGCCCAAGAACACATAGGCGACCGCTCCGTCCGCCTCGCCAAAGCAGATTGCGGCGGCGTCGGGATAGCCGTCCGGGCGGACAAAAACCACGCCATTAGAGTGCTCTTCCCGCAATGTGGCCAGGGGCTTGCCGATCTCGGTGAGAACCTGCGGAACGGGGGCCGGTTCGGCGGCGGGCGGTTGTTCCGCTGTGCCCGCCATAGAAGCGAGAAGCAGGACAAAAACGGTCAATATTTGTTTCATGGGAACCTCCTTCACACGCCAGTTCATTTTGCAAAAAACAGAGGCGGGCGTTTTGCCCGCCCCTGTTGGGCTTGTCCCGCATTACAGATGGAGAACTCTCTCCTTAATTTCCTGGGTTCTTCCCTGGTTCCAGAACTGGGTGCCGATGTAGCCGCAGGTTCTCCGGGCCACGTTCATCTTATCCTGATCCCGGTTGTGGCAGTGGGGGCACTCCCAAACCAGCTTGCCGTCGTCCTCCACGATGGAGATCTCGCCGTCGAAGCCGCACACCTGGCAGTAATCCGACTTGGTGTTCAGCTCGGCGTACATGATGTTTTCATAGATGAACTGCATCACGCTGAGCACCGCGGGCAGGTTATCCTGCATATTGGGCACTTCCACATAGCTGATGGCGCCGCCGGGGGAGAGGGCCTGGAACTTGGACTCAAAAGCCAGCTTGGAGAAGGCGTCGATCTCCTCGGTGACGTGGATGTGGTAGGAGTTGGTGATGTAAGCCTTGTCGGTGACCCCCTCGATAATGCCGAAGCGCTTTTGCAGGCACTTGGCAAAGCGGTAGGTGGTGGACTCCAGGGGGGTGCCGTAGAGGGAGAAGTCGATATTGCTCTCCGCCTTCCACTTCTTGCAGGCGTCGTTCATGTGCTGCATGACCTTCAGGGCGAAGGGGGTGCCCACCTCCGGCTCGGTGTGGGAAACGCCGGTCATATACTTGACGCACTCATAGAGCCCCGCATAGCCCAGGGAGATGGTGGAGTAGCCGTTGAAAAGAAGCTTGTCGATGGGTTCGCCCTTCTTCAGCCGGGCCAGGGCGCCGTCCTGCCAGAGGATGGGGGCGGCGTCGGAGAGGGTGCCCTTGAGCCGCTCGTGGCGGCACAGAAGGGCCCGGTGGCACAGCTCCAGGCGCTCGTTAAAGATGCGCCAGAACTCGTCCATGTCCTTCTGGGAGGAGAGGGCCACATCCACCAGGTTGATGGTGCACACGCCCTGGTTGAACCGGCCGTAATATTTGTGCTTGCCCTCCTCGTAGTTCTTGGCGTTGGCGATGTTGCCCACGCCGGCCTCGGTGAACCGGTCGGGGGTGAGGAAGCTCCGGCAGCCCATGCACACGTACACGTCGCCCTTGTCCCGGAGCATGATCTTCTCAGAGATGTAGTCGGGCACCATCCGCTTGGCGGTGCACTTGGCGGCCAGCTCGGTGAGGTACCAGTACTCGCTGCCGGCCCGGACATTGTCCTCCTCCAGCACGTAGATGAGCTTGGGGAAGGCGGGGGTGACGAAGATGCCCACCTCGTTCTTCACGCCCTTGTAGCGCTGGAGCAGAGTCTCCTCGATAATCATGGCCAGATCCTTCTTCTCCCGCTCGTTGCGGGCCTCGCCCAGGTACATGAACACGGTGATGAAGGGGGCCTGTCCGTTGGTGGTCATGAGGGTGACCACCTGGTACTGGATGGTCTGCACCCCCCGGCGGATCTCCTCCCGCAGGCGGTTCTCTACGATCTCGGAGAGCTGCTCCTCGTTGACCTCGTGGTTCAGGATCTTGCACTCGTCGATCACGTCCCGGCGGATCTTCTGCCGGGAGATGTCCACGAAGGGGGCCAGGTGGGTGAGGCTGATGGACTGGCCGCCGTACTGGTTGGAGGCCACCTGGGCGATGATCTGGGTGGCGATGTTGCAGGCGGTGGAGAAGGAGTGGGGCTTCTCGATCATGGTGCCGGAGATGACGGTGCCGTTTTGCAGCATGTCGTCCAGGTTCACCAGGTCGCAGTTGTGCATGTGCTGGGCAAAGTAGTCCATGTCGTGGAAGTGGATGATGCCGGACTCGTGGGCCTCCACGATATCGGGCGGCAGCAGCACCCGCTTGGTCAGATCCTTGGACACCTCGCCGGCCATGTAGTCCCGCTGGACGGCGTTGACCTTGGGATCCTTGTTGGCGTTCTCCTGCTTGACCTCCTCGTTATTGGACTCGATGAGGGTCAGGATCTGCTCGTCGGTGGTGTTGGCGGCCCGGGCCAGGGAGCGGGTATACCGGTAGCGGATGTACCGCTTGGCGGTCTCGTAGGCCCCCTCCTTCATGATCTCGGTCTCCACCAGCTCCTGGATCTCCTCCACGGCCAGAGCCCGCCCGATCTGGACGGCCACGGCCTCGATACGGTCGGAGATGGCGCGGATCTGACTGGGCGTCAGTTCCCGGGCGCCGGTGGTGGCGGCGTTGGCCTTGGCGATAGCGCTGAAGATCTTCTCGGAATCGAAGGTCACTTCCTGACCGCTGCGCTTGATGATTTTCATTGGTGCTGTCGTCCCCTCTCTCTATATTGTAGCAAAGGGCCCCATATTGCCCTTTTGTTGCTCGGCGTTATTCAGTATACACTATATTGTAACGGGATGCAAGAGAAAAAACACAAGATATGGTGTTTATTTTTTGACAGGCCGCATAGATATGGGATTTTAGCCTTTTGGCCGGAAAATGGAAACGAAATCCGCTTTTTGGAGGAAATTTTTCCTTTTTTGTGCTATACTATCAAAATGACAGCCGGAAAAAGAACGGCGGGATATCTGAGGGAGGGGTGCGCGGTGGAGAAGAAAGAGCGGATGCCGGAGCTGGACTATGTCCGGGCGCTGGCCATGCTGGGGGTGGTCGCCATCCATGTGACCGGCGCATTTGTCTACCAGGACTCGGCCCACACCCTGGGCGGGATGAATCTGGCCTTTTTCCTCAACCAGATCGTACGCTTTGCCGTGCCCGCCTTTATGGTGCTCTCCGGACTGGCGCTGGGCTTTGGGGAAGTCCGGAGCTGCGGGCGGTTCTGGAAGACCCGGTTTGTAAAGCTGCTGCCCCCCTATCTGGTGTGGAGCCTGCTCTACTGGGGCTTTTACCACCGCTTCCAAAGCTGGGAGGGGGTGGGCGGCGCCCTTCTGTGGGGCACCAGCTCCGCCCACCTGTATTTTATCATCATCACCCTTCAGTTCTATCTCTTTTATCCTCTGCTCCGCCGCCTGACAGACCGCTGGCCCCTCCAGACCCTTCTGGCGGCGGTGGCGGTGTCCCTGGTCTGCCAGCAGTACATCTTTTATGCCGGCACCGGCTTTTTGCCCGGGGGACTGCCCCTTTGGGAGCTGCTGCCCACCTGGGTGGGGTATTTTGTTCTGGGCATGGCGCTGCACCGGTGGAACCTGTCCAAGCTGTGCCGCTGGTGCGGCAGGAGCCTTCCCTTCCTGGCGGTTTTGTCGGCGCTGTCGGCGGCGGTCTACGCCTATGAAAGCCGCCTGACCGGCTCTCTGGACTCTTTGAAGTGGCAGCTTTTCTTCTATACGCCCCTGATCGTCCTGCTGTGCCTGGGCCTGGGGAACCGATGGAAGGGGAGGGAGCGGCTCGACCGGGCGGTGTCCTTTCTGGCCAAGCGTTCCCAGACTATTTTCTTCTGCCATGTACTTCTGCTGGAGTGCCTGCGGAAGGTGGGGGTCTTTAACGGCGGCAGGAAGGCCATGCTGCTGACCTTCCTGGCGCTTCTGCCGCTGTCGATCCTGTGCGCCTGGGCCATCGACGGCCTGCTCGGGGCGGGGAGACGCGCCCTGAAAAGAGGCTGAATCCGGCCCTGGCCGCCTGCGCCTTTGCGGGAGAGCTGGCGCTATGGAACAATTGAAATGCGCGGCTGCAGGGCCGCTGAAAGAAAGGTAGGTCATTGACATGTATGACACGTTGATCGCAGGGGGCCGCTATCCCAACTTTGAGACCGGGAAGCTGGAGCGCGCCGAGATCGCCCTGAAGGACGGGAAGATCGCCGCCGTCCTCCCCGCCGGGGCTCGGCCGGAGGCCGGGAAGATCGTGGACGCCGCCGGGAAGGTGGTCTCCCCCGGCTTCATCGACCTGCATATGCACGAGGAGGAGTTCAAGGACGGCTCCCACAGCTACGACATCGCCCAATATATGGCCAGGCAGGGGGTCACCACCTGCGTGGCGGGCAACTGCGGCCAGCAGAACCACTCCACCGCCCAGTTCAAGGCGATCCTGGCGCGCAACGGCGGCGCGCCGGTGAACTACATCCTTCTGGCGGGCTACAACACCATCCGGGAGAGGGAGGGCCTGGACTGGTATGACGCGGTCACGCCGGACAAGCAGGCCGTTATTTTAGAGAAGCTGAACAGAGAGCTCTCCGACGGGGCCTGGGGGGTGTCCTTTGGGCTGGAGTACAGCCCCGGCATCTCCACCCAGGAGATGACCCGGGCGGTGGAGGCGGTGAAGGAGTACGACCCCTTCGTCTCCATCCACTTCCGGGCCGACTGTGAGGCCTGCATGGACTCTCTGCGGGAGATGGCGCAGCTCTCCCGGGACACGGGGTGCCGGGTGCAGGTGTCCCACCTGAGCAGCCTGGCGGGCACCGCCCACAATATGCCCCGGGCCCTGGAATATTTGGAGAAAGAGATCAGGGAAAATCCCCTGCTGGGCTATGACACCTATCCCTACTGCGCCTTTTCCACCGGCATCGGCACCGCCGTCTTCGATATGGACTGGCGGGAGAAGTGGGGGGTGGATTACGACATCATTCTCCTGCTCCACGCCCCCTACGCCGGCCAGCGGTGCACCAGGGAGCTATACGAGAAGGTGCGCCGGGAGACCCCGGAGGCCCGGGTGGTGGCCTTCGCCATGGACGAGGAGAGCATCCGCGCCGCCGTCGCCCACCCCGTGGGCCTGCTGGGCAGCGACGGCGTGATCACCGACGGCGCCGGACATCCCAGAGCCGCCGGTACCTTCCCCCGCATTTTGGGCAAGTATGTGAGAGAGGAGAAGGCCCTCACCCTGATGGAGGCTCTGGACAAGATGACCCGCCGGGCCGCCGGGCGGGTGGGCCTTCCCGCCAAGGGCCAGATCCGAGCGGGCATGGACGCGGATCTGGTCATCTTCGACCCCGATACCATCGCCGACGGGGCGGAATTCACTGACATCACCCTGCCAAACCGGGGGATCGACGCCGTGTTCATTGCCGGCGAGACGGTGGTGGAGCAGGGCATCCTCACCGGGGCCCTGCCCGGCCGGTTCCTGAGCCGAAAGGAGTAAGCGATGGAAGAGAAAAAGAGCTATCCCAGGCTTCTCTGCGACCTGGGTCTGCTGGAGCGGAACGCAAATGAGGTGACCCGCCGCTGCCACGATCAGGGCATCCGGGTGGCCGGTGTGGTAAAGGGGATCAACAGCCAAAGGCCCATGGTGGAGCGGTTTGCCCGTGGCGGCTGCGACCAGCTGGCCTCCTCCCGGCTGAGCCAGCTGGCGGCCTTTGCCGACCTGGGCCTTCCCACCATGCTCATCCGGGTGCCCATGCGCTCTGAGGTGGAGGGGGTCGTCCGCCTGGCGGATTACAGCCTCCAAAGCGACCGGGCCGTGCTGGACGCGGTGGAGGCGGCCTGTGAGCGCCAGGGGAAGACCCATAAGGTCATCCTTATGGCCGACCTGGGGGATCTCCGGGAAGGCTGGTGGGACAAAGAGGAGCTGGTGCAGGCGGCCCTCCATGTGGAAAAAGAGCTTCCCCATGTGATCCTGGCGGGCATCGGCACCAACCTGGGCTGCTACGGGGCCATCAAGCCCACGGTGGAGAAAATGGAGGAGCTGGCCGAGCTGGCGGAGAAGGTGGAGACGGCAGTGGGCCGGGAGCTGGAGATCGTCTCCGGCGGAGCTACCACCTCCTACCTCCTGGTGCATCGGCATGAGATGCCGAAAAAAATAAATCACCTGCGCGTCGGAGAGGGCATCCTGCTGTGCTATGACTTCAAGTATGAGTGGGGCGTCACCGATATCGAGTATCTCTCTTCCCATGTCTTCACCCTCCAGACGGAGGTGGTGGAGTGCCGAAGTAAGCCCAGCTATCCGGTGGGAGAGATCTTTGTGGACGCCTTCGGCGGCCGGCCCACCTATGAGGATCGGGGCGTTCGCCGCCGGGCCCTCATCGGGATCGGAAAGCTGGACATGGGTTCCTCTGCCCAGCTCATCCCCCGGGAGGAGGGGATCACCTATCTGGGCGGCGCCAGCGACTTGACCATCCTGGACGTGGAGGAGTGCCCGCGGCAATTGCAGGCAGGGGATATTTTGGAGTTCGACATCTCCTACAGCGAGATGGCCTTTCTCACCGCTGCCGCCGATGTGACGGTGGAGTATATCGGATAAAGAAGACACACAGAAAAAGCACCCCCTGAGCTGATCCGGTCAGCTCAGGGGGTGCTTTTTGTTAAGTATGTGGTTTACTGGACGGTGATAACCGCGGCTTCCTTCATGGCCTTCTCGGTCAGCTCGTTGCCGATGCCGGGAAGCTCGGGCACGTCATAGCTGCCGTTGACGGGCTGATGGTCGTATTTACACAGCGCCCGGATCTCCGGCTTCAGGCCTCCCTCGTGGACTTCGTGGATGACGAAGTTGGGAATGGCGGCCTCCAGCTGGAGGGCGGCAGCGGTAGAGATCGGCCCGCCGCAGGCATGGATCTGGACGCCGGCGTCGTAGATGTTGGCCAGGTCGCAGATCTTCTTGCCCTCAGTCAGGCCGCCGGTAACGCACAGGTCGGGCTGCACCACCTGGACGGCGCCGGCCTCCAGGAAGGGCAGGAAGGCCCACCGGGTGGCCATGCGCTCACCGGTGGCAATGGGCATATTCAGCTTGTCCCGAACCTGCCGCATGCACTGGACGTTGGTGGGATCGGTGGCCTCCTCCAGATAGAAGATGCCCAGCTCCTCCAACCGCTGACCCAGCTGGATGGAGGTGTTCATGTCGGAGAAGGCGTGAAGCTCGATGATGATATCCAGGTTGGGATCCACGTCCCGCATGGCCTTTACCCGGTCATAGGCCACCCGCAGCACCTCGGGGGAGAGGGAGCCCCGGGTACGCCAGGTGGGATCGGGACGGGGCTCGCGGGCGTAGACGCCGTTGGGCTTGACACACATGGGATCCACCTTGATACAGCTATAACCCTCAGCCAGGGCATTTTCCGTGGCCTTGGCGTAATCCTTGGGGTCGGAGATGTTGCGGTGCTCCTTGCCCCAGTCAAACTGGAGCTGGCTGGCATAGGCCCGGATCTTGGGATTGGTCTTGCCGCCCAGCAGCTTGTAGCAGGGGACGCCCAGGGCCTTGCCCTTGATGTCCCAGGTGGCGATGTCCAGCGCGCTGACCGCGCCCTGGAACACCACGCCGCCGCAGTCACGGCCCTGGCCCCAGAAGGTGTTGCGCTTGTACATCTCCCAGAGGGCTTCGTTGTCCATGGGATCCCAGCCGATCATCAGCTTGGCCAGATCCCGGACTTGGCCGATGCCGCCATACTTGCTCTTGCCATAGGCAAAGCCCACCTCGCCGAAGCCGGAGATGCCCTCGTCGGTGTTCACGCGGACAAAAATGGGATCGAGAAGGGGATTGCCCGTAGTACATTCAAAAATATCGACACTTGTTACTTTCATTGGGAAAACGACTCCTTTGCTAACGTTACTTAAACAGATGCAGGAAGCCCATAGAGATAGCGGGGACATAGGCCACCAAAACCATGGCAAGGAACAGCATGATGATGAAGGGGACTGCTTTCTTTACAATATCCAACATGCCCAAGCCCGTCATAGAGGTGGCAACGAAAAGGTTGGCCGCCACAGGCGGGGTGACAAAGGCGATGGCCAGGGACAGATCCATGACCAGACCGAACTGGATGGGATCCATGCCCAGAGACTCGACGATGGGCAGAAGGATGGGGGCGAAAATGACAATGGCAGGCGTGGTCTGAACGAACATACCCACAATAAACAGCAGGATGAAAATGGGGATCATGACCACGATCAGGCTGTTGGACATGCCCAGGAAGAACTCCTGGATGGCGGCGGTCACGCCCATCATGGAGAACACGGCGCCCAGGCTGGCGGCGGGGGCGAAGACGAACATCATGCCGCCGATAAAGGGCACATTGTCCTTGTACATCTTCCAAAGCTCGGTAAAGGACAGCTCCCGGTACACGAACTTACCGATGACAATGCCGTAGACAGTGGCTACCACGCCGGCCTCGGTGGCGGTAAAGACGCCGGAGTAGATGCCGCCCAGGATGATGACGGGCATCAGCATGGCCCACTTGGCATTCCACAGCTCCTTAAGGGCATTGCCCACGGAGAACTTTACGTCGGTGCCGGTGTAGCCGTGCTTTTTGGAGTAGAAGTAGTTGACGATCATCAGCAGAGCGCCTACCAGGATGGCGGGGCCCCAGCCGGCCATGAACAGGTCGCTGATGGAGACGTTATTGGTGATGCCGTAAACCACCAGGGGATAGCTGGGAGGCACAATGACGCCCAGGCCGCCGGCCACCGCGCACAGGGCGGTGGCATAGTACTTATCGTAGCCGGCCCGGATCATCTGGGGGATCATGATACCGCCGATGGCCGCCACGGTGGCGGGGGAGGAGCCGGAGATGGCGCCGAAGAACATACAGGCAAGGATGGACACCATGCCCAGACCGCCGGTGGTGTTACCCAGCAGAGAGTTGGCAAAGCTGACGATACGCTTGGAAATGCCGCCCTTTTCCATGATGGAACCGGAAATGATGAAGAAGGGCAGGGCCAGCAGGGTAAAGTTGCCCACGCCGGTGTACATGGCCTGGGTGATAAAGGTCATGCTGGTGACAGGGTCGACAAAGAGCAGCAGGATCATGGAGCCGGCCAGTGCGATGCCGATGGGTACGCCGATGAGCAGCATCAGGAACATGGAGCCAAACATGATGGCATAAGGCATGATCAGTTCCCTCCTTCCACTTTCTTAGCCTTCTGGGCCTGGAGCGCAGCGGCTTCACTTTCCAGAGCGGCCATATCAATGGTGGGCTTGGACACGCCCAGATCCTCTTCCTTTTCCTTTGCCAGACGGATGATCTCCTGAACCAGCCGGATACAGGTCAGGGCAAAGGTGAGGGGCAGCATGCCATAAGCCACAGCGTTGGGGAACTTGAGCAGAGGCGTAGCGGCGCCGCGAGAGGCGTAGTTCTGCACCATCTTCATCAGGGGGAAGATCAGGTAGATCAAAAAGGCGATGAAAATGATGTTGGAGATGATAAGCAACACCTTTTTTACCTTGAAGGGCATGGCCTCCACAAAGGCGTCAATGCGCAGATGCTTCCGGCGCAGAACGGCGGAACACACGCCCAGATAGACCATCCACACAAAGAAGATGGTAGCGATCTCCTCCGTCCAGGTAAAGGAACGATGGAGCAAATACCGGGTGACCACCTGAATAAACAGCAGGACGGTCATGGCGATAAAGATGATGGCGCCGAAATAGATCTCAAACTCATTCAGAAATTTTTTCAGGTTAAAGGAGCCTTTCTCCTTCACGGAAAATCCCTCGCTTTCTGTGCCGGGCGGCCGACCCAAGGTCGGCCG